>CANQCA010000044.1 GCA_947589585.1 uncultured Clostridia bacterium | reverse complement strand
TTACCCCAAAAGCACCTTTGCAAGTTTGTTGGAGAGGCGGACGAAGGCCTCGGCGTCGTCCTTGCCGATGATCTCGACGATCTGGCCGACCATCTCCACCGTATGGCGGTGCAGCTCGATGTACTCGGGCAGATTTTCTTCGACGGGGAGAACAAAGGTGGTGCGGCGGTCGTTCTCGCCCGATATTTTTTTGAGGAGCCCGCGGGCGACGAGCGAATCGATGGTGCGGTTGACGAGAGATTTGAGCATGCTCGTCTCGATCACGAGATCCTTGAAGGAGACCTTCCCGACGCCGTCTTCCTTGTATTTTCGGTAGACGATGTTCATAATGATGGCCTCATTATAGAGAAGGCCGTCTGTCAGCCTTGTGTTCTTGAGCACGCCCGTAAGCCTTACCCAAGATGCGATGATATCCTCTACGAGTGCTTCGTTTTCTTCCATGATTTTATTATAGCAGAAACTTCGGATTTGTCAAGGGGCAACTGTTGCGGGATCGCAGAGCGTGTGCTATAATAGGAAAGAGGCCCTATATGGATAAACTTGCGCTGATGAAACTTTTTTCCCAATTCGAGGAGCTCTCCGAGGGGGATTTTACCCCCGAAGAGCTCGAAGAGTACGCCGCCTATCTGGAGGGGACGGATGCGCCCATATCCCCCCGCGAATGGAAGGAAACCTATTTCTCCTTCTACGACGACGTGAAGGATAAGTCGCTCAAAAAGCAGGATTGGTAAATGACCGATTGGGGACAAATGCCGCCTTCACAAAAAACGCGGCACCCATGTCGGGGTACCCGCCCATAAAAAACATGCCGCCCATGTCCGTGTGTGAATACTGTTCCTCGGACATGGTAGCGGCATTTTTCGTCTGAAGTTGTAAATTTTTGCAAAAGCGGCATACTGCGGATATGAAACTTACGACCGTCGTTTGCTCTGCCATTCTCATCGCATTCGGGGTGCTTGCCGCCGTCTATGCGCTCTCGGGGTTCGACCTGCTTTTGTTTTTCTGTGCGGGGAACCTTATCGTCTACCGCGCCCTCTTGTCGCTTGCGGGCGTTGCGGCGCTCTGGCTCCTCTTTTGGCTCATCGCCTTCCGCCCCCTCAAATTTCTATCGTAGCCTACAAAATATTTTCGAGCACCAATTTTTCGAAGTCCACGCTCTCCAGAAAATCACGCGGGCGGAACACGACGTGGCGGAATTTCGCATAGTTGAAAAGGTGTGTCTTCAACAGCACGGGCGTGGGGATATCGAGCGCGCCGCAGATCTCCGTGAGATATCCGAAGAAATCCGCATAGGTGAATTTCGCCTCGCTCTCATAGGTCATCTGCCTTTCGATGTGTTCATCCTTGTAAACTTTTGCCCAGATCTTCAGCATACCGCCATTATACATAATTTGCGAGAAAATTGCAACCCATCGGGCGGAAAAGTTTGCTCCGTGCGGAAAACAAGTTGACATCTCCGCGCGCATACGATATAATAGAGAAAAGTAACCGTGGTCTTTTGCAAGATCACGGTCATATTATTAGATTTTTTGCGCACAAAAGCGCAGGGAGAAGAAACTATGGCAGATCGGTTCTATATGACGAAAAAAGGGTATGAAGAAGCGGTAAAGCAGCTCGACTACCTCACCAAAGTCAAACGTGCGGAGATCGTGGAGCGCATTCAGGAAGCGCGCAGCCACGGCGACCTTTCCGAAAACGCCGAGTACGATGCGGCGCGCAACGAGCAGGCCGCCAACGAGGGCGAGATCGCCGAGCTCGACTATAAGATCAAAAACGCCGTCATCATCGAGGAGAGCGACGATACTTCCGTCGTGCACCTCGGCTCCAAGGTGACCGTTCTCGACGAGGAGCTTGGCGAAGAGGAGACCTACACCATTATGGGTACGACCGAGGTGGACGCCATGAAGAACATCATCTCCAACGAATCCCCCGTGGGGGCGGCCCTTCTCCGCCATAAGAAGGGGGAGAAGGTGACCGTAAAAGCTCCCGACGGGGATTATGTGTTGAAAATCGTCAAGATCGACTAAAGGAGCCTTTCCATGGAAGAAGAAAACATTACGCAGGAAGAGCTCGCCGAGCAGGCGCGCATCCGCCGCGAAAAACTTGCAAAGCTCCGCGCCGAGGGGAACGACCCCTATGCGATCACGAGCTACCCCGTCGATTCCGATTCCCAAACGATCAAGGGCAATTTCGAGGCGATGGAAGGCAAGGACGTCGTCGTCGCAGGGCGGCTCATGTCCCGCCGCATCATGGGGAAGGCGTCCTTTTCGCACATTTCCGACCGCTTCGGGCAGCTCCAGCTCTATATCACGCGGCAGGACGTGGGCGAGGAGAAGTATGCCGCCTATAAAAAGGACTTCGATATCGGCGATATCGTCGGCGTGAAGGGGTTCGTCTTCAAAACGCAGACGGGGGAAGTGAGCGTGCACGCCAAAGAGCTCGTGCTCCTTTCCAAGGCGCTCCTGCCCCTTCCCGAAAAGTACAACGGCCTTCAGAATCAGGATACGAAGTACCGCCTCCGCCACGTCGATCTCATCGTCAACCAGGACGTGAGGGATACCTTCTACACGCGTGCGAAGATCGTGCGCGCCATCCGCGCGTTCCTGGATGAACGCGGATTTCTGGAAGCGGAGACACCCATCCTTCTCCCCCTCGAGATCGGCGCCGATGCCCGTCCCTTCAAGACGCATCACAACGCTCTGAACCTCGATATGTACCTTCGCATCGAGACCGAGCTCTACCTCAAGCGGCTCATCGTGGGCGGGTTCGAGAAGGTCTACGAGATGGGCAGGATCTTCCGCAACGAGGGGATGGATCCCAAGCACAATCCCGAGTTTACGACGGTGGAGATCTATCAGGCATACGTCGATTATCACGCCGTGATGGACTTTGTGGAGGAGCTCTACAAATACGTTGCAATGGAGGCGTGCGGCACCCTTCAGATAGATTATCTGGGTACCATGCTCGACTTCGGGCATTGGGAAAAGCTCACCATGGCGGAAGCGGTCAAGAAATATTCGGGCGTGGATTTCGACGAGATCGCAACGGACGAAGAGGCCAAAAAGATCGCCGCCGAAAAGGGCGTGGAGCTCGAAAAGGGGAAGGACAGCAAAGGGCACATCCTCGCCGCCTTCTTCGACGCGTTCGTCGAGGACAAGCTCATCCAGCCCACCTTCATCTACGATTACCCCGTCGAGATCTCCCCGCTCGCCAAGCGCAAGCCGGAAGACCCCATGATGACGGAACGCTTCGAATACTTCATGATGGGAATGGAGATGGGCAACGCCTTCTCCGAACTCAACGACCCCATCGATCAGGAAAAGCGCATGGCGGACCAAGCCGCCAAAAAGCGCGCACAGGGCGCGAACGCAGAGGTGGACGAGGACTTCATCGACGCGCTCAACCACGGCATGCCGCCCACGGGCGGATTGGGGCTCGGTGTCGATCGGCTCGTGATGCTGCTCACAAACAGCGCGAGCATCCGCGACGTCCTTTTGTTCCCCACGATGAAACCCAAAAAGTAAAAATGAAACTGCACATCGCGGACATGCTATCCACGCAGAGCGCCGGGCACATCTCCTTCCACACCCCCGGGCACAAGCGTGCGGGCGCGGATATCACCGAGCTTTCCTATTCGGACAACCTCTATTGCCCCGCGGGCGCCATCAGGGCGGCGGAAGAGGATGTCGCAAGGATCTTGGGTGCGGCCCGCTCCTTTCTTCTGACGGACGGGAGCACGTCGGGCATCTTTTCCATGATTTTTGCGGCGAAGGCGGCGGGGGCGAACAAGCTCGCCGTGCCCTACTTCTCCCATCCGAGCGTCTTTCACGCATGCGGCGCGATGGGGGTGGAAATCATTCCCATCGAGCAGGACGTGCGGCGGGGGATCCCCCTGCAGCCCGTGGAAGAGGCGATCGCTTCCGCCCTGCAACAGGCGGACGCCCTACTTTTGACCTCCCCCGATTACTACGGCTTTTTCGCCCCCATGGCGGCGGCGAGAAGGCTGTGCGACGGGGAGGGAAAGCCCCTTCTTCTCGACGGGGCGCACGGGGCGCATTTGCACTTTTGCGACGACTATGCGGGGAAATTCGCCGATATGTGGGTGGACGGTGTGCACAAGAGTTTGCCCGCGCTCACGCAGGGGGCGGTCGTCTCCGCGCGGGAGGGCTTTGCGAAGGGGCTGCTCTCCGCCGTGCGCACCTTCCGAACCACGTCCCCGTCCTATCCCATCCTGTCCAGCGTGGAATACGCCGTAAAATATCCGAGGAAGGAGTCCATCGAGAGAGCTTCCGTGGCCTTCAAACGCGGACATGGGTGCCTCGAAAACGATGACTGGTCGAAAATCTTAGTTCCCTTCGGGGAGAAGAGCGACGATGCGCAGGCTGCACTGGAAGCGCAGGGCATCTACCCCGAATTCAACGACGGAAACTATCTCATGTTCTATCTCTCCCCGTGCACCAAAGAAGAGGAGCTCGAAAAGCTCGCATCTGCTTTGAAGACGCTTCCGCGCGGAGATATGAAAGAGGATGCGCCCGCGGGCGGCATCCCCATCTACAGGGAGGGGCTGTGAAAACGCTCATTCGTAACACGTCTGCATACCGCCGCTTTGCCGCCGATGCGCGGGAGGGGCGCTGTGCCCATACGACGCTCATCCTCTTTCCCGACGAAAAATATCTGCGCCTCTTTCTCACCGAGTGCGCGATGGCGTTCTTTGAAGATGCGGGGGCGCGCGTTCAGAGCCTCGTCGAAAAAGAGTGCTTTTCCGATTGCCTTTTCTTCCCCGCAAAGGATGCGAAATTCACGGTGGACGACGCCGCAAGGATCGTCGACGAGAGCCTTCTCAGGCCCATCGAGGGCACAAAAAAGCTCTTCGTGCTCGACGCGTTTTCCAATGCCGCCCCCCTCGTGCAGAATAAACTTCTGAAGGTTCTGGAAGAGCCGCCCGCAGGCGTGTACTTCCTGCTCGGGGCCGTCTCCGATCACGCCGTGCTCCCCACCGTCCTCTCCCGTGCGATGAAGATCTCCGTCGAGCCCTTCTCCGAAAACGAGGTGGAAGAGGTGTTATCCCGCACCCATGTCGGGGAGAAGGGGGTCAGAGAAGCGGCCGCAGCGTGCGGCGGGATCGTCTCGGATGCCGAGGCACTTTTAGAGGACGGCGGAGAAGATTTTGCCCTCGCCGAGAAATTTTTATCGGGCGAAGAGGTGGAAGCGCTCTGCCGCACGATCACGGATAAAAACTGCAAGACCTTCTTCGCCGCACTCAGACTCGTTGAGCGGGATGTCATCTTTTATGCGGCGGGGCAGAAAAAATATTGTGCGAGGACGACCCCCGCCATACAGGCGCTCGCCACGGCCATTCCCCTCGGAGCGGCCGTCTCCGCGGCGGAATTTACCGCGGCGGCCGAGCGCGATATCAAGTTCAATGCCAATCCGTCGCAGGCGGCGCTCTCGCTCTCTGTGCGGATCAGGGAGGAAATATCGAAATGGCAAAAGTTGTTGTGATAAAGTTCCGCGGGAACTGCAAGCCTTATTATTTCTCGGCGGGGGACCTTCCGCTCGAGAAGGGGATGCATGTCGTCGTGGAGACGGCGCACGGGCAGGAATTCGGCACCGTTCTCGAGGCCGGGAAAGAGGTCGCCGAGGAGAAGATCGTCGGCCCGCTCAAGCCCGTTGTACGCATCGCGACGGAAAAGGACGAGGAGATCGTTGCCCGCGGGGAAGCGCGCCGCCCCGAGGCCATGCGCGTGTGCAGGCAGAAGATCGAAGAGCGCGGCCTTCAGATGAAGCTCATCGACTGCGAGTTCACTTTCGACGGGAGCAAGGTCATCTTCACATTCACTTCCGAGGGAAGGGTGGATTTCCGCGAACTCGTCAAAGACCTCGCGTCCTATTTCCACCTTCGCATCGAACTCAAGCAGGTCGGCGTGCGCGACGAAACGAGGATCCTCGGCGGGATCGCTCCCTGCGGGCGGGTGGTGTGCTGCGCGGGGTGCTTCCCCGAACTCAAAAAAGTCACCATCAAGATGGCGAAAAACCAAGGCCTTTCGCTCAATCCCGGCAAGATCAGCGGCCTGTGCGGAAGGCTCATGTGCTGCCTTTCGTATGAGGACGAATACTACGCCGAGGCCTGCAAGAAGGTGCCCAAGCTCGGCGCCACGGTCTCTTCCCCCGAGGGGAAGGGGAGCGTCGTCTCGGTGGATATGCTCAAGATGACCGCCCGTATCAAAATAGAAAAGGATGGCGCCGTGTTCTATCGCGATTACCCCGTCTCCGAGCTCGGCTTCAAGCGGGAAAAAGAGCAGGGCGGCGAAGAGGACGTCGAAGAAGGTTCCCCCTCCGAAAAAAGTGACGGACGCAAATAAAGAATTTCCCGAAAATTCTTTACGAATGGCAAAACTTGTGTTATAATACGGATAGATTTTATTTGGAGGTATACCCCTATGGCTCATAAGATCTCGGATGCCTGCGTGCAGTGCGGCGCCTGCGAGGCGACCTGCCCTGTCGGAGCGATCGCGCCCGGCGATACGACGTATGTCGTCGATCCCGACGTGTGCATCGACTGCGGCGCCTGCGAGGATGGCTGCCCCGTCGGAGCGATCACAGCCGAATAACATTCGCAAATAAAAGGCGCGGGCTCCCCGCGCTTTTTATTAACTTAATTCTTATGGAACACATCGAACCGCTGCTTATCGGGCAGTACCAGATCCTGCAGGATACCGAGAAATACCGCTTCACCTCGGATGCGGTGCATCTTGCGCGCTTTCTGAAGGCGAGAAAGCACGAGAAAGTCGCGGATTTTTGCGCGGGCTCGGGCATCGTCGGCCTGCACTTTTTTGCCGAAAACGAGGGCGTGGAGCAGGTCACCTTCTTCGAGGCAGACGGAGAGCTTGCCGCCATGAGCCAAAGGACCATTGCCCTCAATCACCTGGAAAATATTTTCTCCGTCGAGAACGTCCGCCTGCAGGAGATCCCGGGCGGATATACCGAGAAATTTTCGCTCATCCTCGCCAATCCCCCCTACGAAAAGGGCGGCTTCGAGAAGGCTTCCCCAAAAATCGCGCCGTGCAGAAAGGAGCTCGACTTAACGCTCGAAGAGCTCCTGGACGCCGCAAAAAGATGCCTCAAATTCGGCGGAAGGCTCGCCCTCGTGCATCGCGCCGATCGCGTCGCCGAGCTCATCAGTGCCACCCATGTCCGAGGTTTGGAGCCCAAAAAGCTGCAATTCATCGCAGGGAAAGAGGGGAGAAGCCCGTATGCAGTCCTTCTTTCCTGTCTCAAAGGCGGCAAGGCGGGCGTAGAAGTTCTTCCCACCCTCATCAACAAACAGGAGACAACATGATCTCATTCGTCGCAACCCCCATCGGGAATCTCAAGGATATCACCCTGCGCGCCCTCGAGGAACTCAAAGAGGCGGACGTCATCTTTTGCGAGGACACCCGCCACACCTTAAAGCTGCTCTCCGCCTACGAGATCAAAAAGCCGCTTCTTGCGTGCCATAAGTTCAACGAGCGCGAGGCGGCGGAGAAGATGATTTCTCTCTCCCGCGAGGGGAAGCGCATCGCCGTCGTCTCGGATGCGGGAATGCCCGTCGTCTCCGATCCGGGCAATATTGTCTGTCAAATGCTCAATGAGGCGGGGGAGAAGTACACCGTCCTGCCCGGGCCGAGCGCGTTCGTCTGCGCCCTCGTGCTCTCCGCCTTCCCCGCAGAAAGATTCACCTTCATCGGCTTTCTTCCCGAAAAAAGAAGCGAAAAAATCGCCCTTTTGGAGCAGTATAAACACGCCCGCGAGACGCTCATTTTCCACTGCGCCCCGCAGGATCTGACGAATTATGTGGCTACCATGTCCGAGGTCTTGGGCAATCGTAGGGCGTGCGCCGTGCGCGAGATCACCAAGATCCACGAAGAGAGGGCGGAGTTTTATCTCGACGAAGGCTACAAGGGCGAAGTGCGCGGGGAGTTCGTGCTCCTCGTCGAGGGGGCGAAGGAAGAGAAGAGCCTGCTCTGCGACCTCTCCGTCCGCGAACACGTGGAGGCGTACATGGCGCAGGGCATGGAGAAAAAGGACGCGATGAAGGCTGCCGCCCGCGACCGCAGCGTTTCAAAAAGCGAAATTTATCGCGAACTGCTTGACGAATGATCTTTTCTGCCTTGCCGCTACGCTCCTACGCGTCATGCTGAGCCGATCAGGCTTTACGCAGTCCATGGCGGCCCATCCTCGAAGCATCCCGAACTACGAAGTCCGCCAATAAGCCGTGCCGCCTTCCCCCGCCGGAGGTTCCTGCCGGACGGTGAATTTATAAGAATTTTTCATAAAAATATAAAAAAATAAATTTATACTGTAAATAATTTGTCGAAAAATAAAAAAAGTTATATAATGGCTATATGCTCGTTCAAATTTTTCCCCGGTTGAAATGTCTGGCGCCCGTGAGATATCTGCGCGAATTTTTCTCTTCGCGGCTCTATCTTCTGCTCGTGGCGCTGCTCATGACGCTCGGCGAGCTGTTCGCCATCGAGGCGGCCGTCTTTTCGGTCGACCTCATCCTGGCCATTCTCATTATGTTTTTCTCGGACGATACCCTCGGCATCGTCCCCATTGCCTGTTGCGGATACATGACGATCGCCGCTCCCAACAATCCCATTTTCGCCGCACGGGAAGGGAGGCAGACCATCTTTTCCGATCCCTCCTTCCAACTCGGTCTCTTCCTCATCCTGCTCATCGCAGTTATTCTTCTCGTCGCCCGTCTCGTATTTCTTCTCGTAGAAGATCCCCATCGCGCGGGCTTCCCCAAGCTGTTTTTGGGGTTTGTCCTTCTCGGCGGGGCCTACATGCTCGGGGGCGCTTTTTCCGAGCATTACACGTCGCGGACCGTCCTTTTCGGCTTTGTACAGCTGTGCTCACTCTGTTTTTTCTACTTCTATTTTCACTTTACCGTCAACTGGAAGCGGGCCCCCAAGGAATATATGCCCACCCTCTTCCTCGTCATCGGGCTCATGATCCTGGTGCAGATCGTGGGGATGTACCGCAATGCGGGGGTGTTCGAAGCGGACGGCTCCGTCCTTCGCGGCGCCCTCTATACGGGTTGGGGAACCTACAATAACGTCGGCGGGATCATGGCGATGACCATCCCCGCGCCCTTCTATTTTGCCGCCGTCAAAAAGCGCGGATATCTCTATGTCCCCCTCGCCGCCTGCTTCCTTCTGGCCACCTTCCTCTCGCAGAGCCGCGGGAGCATCCTGTTCGGCGCGGTCACCTTCTGCGCCTGCGCCTTCTGGACTTTCCATATCGCGAAGGGCCGTGAGCGGAGAGACCTTCTCATCGCCTACCTGCTTCTCATCGCAGTCATCTACATTCTGCTCCTTGTCTGGAAGGACGGCATCGCGAAGCTCTTCGCTTCGGTGATTGAAGCGGGAACGGACGACAGCAGCCGTTTCATTATCTGGAAACGCTGCTTCGAACAGTTCAAAGAAAACCCCGTCTTCGGCGTCGGGTTCTACGATACCAAGGGATTCGGCTTCGAATTCAATATGGACCCCACCCATGCCTTCATCCCCGCACGCGCACACAATACTTATATCCAGCTCGTGGCGACGGGGGGAATGGCTTTGACGCTCGCCTATCTCTATCACCGGCTGGAAACGCTTTGGCTGCTTATGAGAAGGCGTTCTCCCGAGAAGGGCTTTGCCTTCCTCGTGGCGCTCGCACTCATCCTTACGAGCGTCGTCGATTGCCACTTCTTCAATATCGGCCCGGGCATCCTCTACGGCATCGTGCTCTGCTATGCGGAAGGGACGGAGGAGCGCGGACGGCGAAGGCTGAAGCGGTGCGAATATTTCCCGCAGTTTTCCCTCTGATCTCAAATAAAAAAGCAAACCCCCTCAAAGCTCGCGCTCTGAGGGGGTCCGCATATGATAAGGGGGAAAATTATGAGTGTGTGATCGAATTCAAGAACAGTTCTAATTATAAACGAATGCGGGCGGAATGTAAATTATTTTGTCGAAATTTTTTGCGCGGGGAAATTTCGCAATGCATTTTCAATGAATGTGAAATGATTACACAATATGCGGGAGGAAAGTAACATTTTCACAAAAATAATTTACAATATCCTGCATAAAAGGCATCCGACGACGACGCCGACGAAGTTCGCAAAGAGTGCGATCACGGTGGGCCGAAGGAGCTTTTTCGTCTTCGTTCCCGCAAAGTAGACGGCCGAGATATAGAAGACAGTCTCGCTCGAGCCGTACGCGACACAGGCGCAGCGGCCGATATAACTGTCTGCCCCGAAGGCTGTAAGAAGCTCGGAAAGAATGGCGGTGGAGCCGCTTCCCGAAAAGGGTTTGATGAGCACGAGCGGGGAGATCTCGGGCGGAATGCCGAGGGCGCGGAAGGCGGGGGTGAGAAAATCCGTAAAAATTCTGGAAAGCCCGCTCTCTTCGAAGAGGGCGGAGAGGATGAGCATGGCGGCGAGATAGGGGAAGATCGAGAGGATGAGGGGCACGGCTTCCTTCACCCCGTCCGTAAAGCAGTCGTAGAGCTTGGCCCGCCGAACAAGCGCGAAGATGAAGACGGCGAGAAAGAGTGCGGGGACGATGAGGGCGACCCACTTCATGCCGCCGTTCCCTTTTTGGAAACGATTTTGCAAGCAGCTTTTGCCTTGTGCTTCCGCGTCAAAAAGACGAGAAGACCCCCGAGAAGGGTGGAGACGAGGGTGGAAAGCAGGGTGGGCAGAAAGATATCGGCGGGAGATGACGACCCCGCGGCAAGGCGCAGGGCGATGACGGTGGTGGGGAGAAGCTGTAAACTCGTCGCATTGAGGACGAAGAGCATATCCGCGGCGTATTCGTTCCCGCTCTCCAAAAAGCGCTTCGTCGCCTTGATCCCGAGGGGGGTCGGCGCCCCGGGGAGCCCCAAGAAATTGGCAGTGAGGTTGCCGCCCGCAAGGGAGAGCGCTTCCCTGTCGTTGGAGCGAAATAGACGCCTTGTCGCGGACATGGTATGCCTTGTTATCCTCTCGGAGAGCCCGCTCCGCTCCAAAATCTTAAAAAATCCCAGCCACACGCAGTACACGGCGAGAAGGGATAGAGAGAGCGTCGCCGCCTTCTGCCCGCCCGAGAGCATGGCGGCAAGGAACCCGTCGGG
>CANQCA010000043.1 GCA_947589585.1 uncultured Clostridia bacterium | reverse complement strand
TGATCGGTGAGCGCGGGAAGGTAATAGGTCTTGAGCGCGCTGTCTGCCGTTGCGGTCGTGATCATGGTTTTGTTTCCTCCTGATTAAAATTATTTTGCGGTCTTGAAATATCCGAGGGCGAGGTCCCCCGCTTCGGATATCGTCCTGGGAGCGGTCCTGGGCGCGACGACGCCCGTTCCTCCCGCCCCCATGAGGGGAACGCCCGAGAGCGAACGCAGGTATTCGCTCACGATACGGGCCTTTTCCTCGTCGGAAGGCGTGCCCGCCCGCGGGAGCTCCTCCTGCACGGGCGCCTCATGCGCACCTTCGCCCTTTCTTTCGGCGAGCTGCTCCTCGAGCGCTTTGAGCCGTTGACTGCGGCGGGTAAATTCGGCTTCGAGCTCTCCGTACGCATGCGCGAGGGCTTCGACGCTCTTGAATTTTTCCGGCAATGCCCCTTCGGGCGTCCTTCCGGGATCCGCGTTTTTGTTTTCCTCTTCCACGTCTTATTCTCCTTTGCGGCGGTGGCTTTCGAGATGGCGCATAACTCTTGCCTTTGTCGCCGCGTCCTGTTCGCCTCCCGATAGAAGGAAGCGAAGATGTTCGGTGATGTGGAGCGCATGATCGTCGTATTCATCCGCTTCCGCATCCTCCTGCGCCAGAAGGATATTTTCCCGCTCCGCCTTCGCGATGTGCAGGCGGGAGATATCCCTCGCGTTCTCCAGAGAGCCGTAGCCGAGCGCATCCAGGATGCGGTTGCGCGTCTCATCCGGAAGGTTCCCCTCGCCGTCCTTCAAAAGGCCGAGCGAGAGAAGGTTCAAAATTTCCTCTTTTACTTCGGAGGGGGAGCGATCGTAGCCCGTTTCGAACACGACGTCGTCCGCCGAGATCTCGCTCGCATCGAAGTAATAGAGCTCGGTATGTCCGCCCGTGCCCGTCATGCGGAGGATGCGCTTCGCGGCGGCGAACTGCTTGTAGAGATGCAGGATCTGCTTTCCCACCTCTTTTACGGCGCGCTCGACGCTCTCCACCGCCTGATGCATACGGTTGGTATCCTGGTCGAGGAGAAGCTGCAATCCGACGGCGCTCACGACGTTCGTGGGATTGGCGGAATTCCGCGAGATCTCGCTCATCCCCGAGACGAGGACGAACTCGTTCGCGATGCGCTCTTCCTCCTCCCCGAACTCGGCGGGAAGCTTCCCGCAGTCGAGGAAGGCGGGCGCATTCGAGCCTTGGCGGTAGACGAGCACCTTCCCGGGACAAAGGCCCTCCTCGGCCAGCTCTTCCGCATCCACGCTTCCGTCCTCCACTGCGACGACGCCTGCCGTGAGCCTGTTCAGGAACTCGTGCTTGCGGTTCCTCACGGCGTTGTAGGCCCGCTGCAGCGGGATCATGCGGTCGACGACGGAGGTGCCGAAGAAGGAGCCTGCGAGCTCGATCCCCGTCTGCCTTACAAAGGGCAGCACCCTCTCGCCGCGGTCGCCGTTTTTATATGGGAGGGGCCCCTCGAAGAGGAGCTTATCCCCCGCAACGATCTCCAGCCGTCCCTCGGGAAATGTTCCGTTGGGGCGGGTATACCTTTCAATTAAGATCTCCCGATCCTCGAGCGCGGGCGAACGGGTGCCGTCCTGCGGCCGCTTCCAGCCCGACGCCGCACTGTAGGGCGCGAGGGCGAAATCGTCGACGGTTCGCCCCGGAAGCTCGACGCCGAACTTCTCCTTGATCTCGGCAACGGGCACCGCTTTTGCGTGAATGATGCTCTTGACCTCGGACATGGTAGGGGCCGTGAGGTCGTCGGGGTACACTTCGAAGGGGGAAAGCGGGATGACGGCGACGTCCCCTTCCTTGAGGGAATGGCCGGTCTCGTCCGTTCCGATGATGCGGCCCGCATCGAAATTCCACACCACCTTATAGAAGGCGGTCCCGCACACTTCGCTCCAGAGAGTGGCGCGGGAGATCACCCCGTCGAGGTCGGCGCGGCTCTTGACCGAGCGAAGGATATCCGAACAGAGGCGGGCCGTCTTGATATCTTCCTCACTATCCGAAAAGGCACGCACCTCGAGGGTGGGGCGCACCTTGGCGAGGCGGGCAAGACGGGTATCGACGGTGGGCGCGATGTGGTTGAAACATCGCCGCGACTGCCAATAAAAATCCGTCCCCTCTTCCTCGAGCTCCCCGGCGGGGTTGATATCGCAGAATTGGTCCCCACTGACAAAGTTCATGTTGAGCTGCCAGCCCCGCTCGATCTGCCTTCTCGCCTGCTGGCGGGCTTCGAAGTCCCCCCTTATCTCTTTGACGAGGGCCTCGCGGCGAAGTTTCTCCGCCCGTTCTTTCAAATCGTTTTCCTGCATATTTCCTCCGATCATTGATTTTTCTCTTCCTCCCTTCTGAGCTCCTCGAGGAGCCTGCGCCGCTCGCGCTCGAGCTCTTCATCCGAAAGCTTCATAAGGTCCCTCTCCTCCCACAAAAGGCGCACCGCCTTGAGGTCGGGCGGGACGTCCTTCCTCGTCTCCTTGCGCTTGACGAGCTTGAGCTCGCCCTCTCCGTCGGCCGCATATTCCTCGGTGATCTCTTCGACGGAGAACCCGAGGGCGACCTTTGTGATGGCTTCGGTAAGTTTATCTTCCATAATTTTCTCCCCTGCGGCGGGAAAGCTCCCTTGTGCGCCGTGCCTTATCCCGCTCGATGGCGCTCTTTTCCTGCGGGATACGGGCACATTTCGGACGCGTCATGAGATAGTAGCGAAGCTCGTCCATCGCATGGTCGTCCCGCTTCACGGGCGACTCGCCGCTCCCGTAGAAATACCCCTTGAACTCCCTGATCATGTTCGTACAATTCCTGAAGATGTAGAGGTCGGGAAGGCCGTTTTTCCTCGAGAGGTAGCTCTTCACCTGCGCGATCCCGCTGAACACGTCCTTATTTACGCGGGGGTCTGCGAGGATGCCGCGCTCGTAGAAGAGTTCGGTCACGCTCCTCTGCGAGGCAAGCGTCTTCGCGTCGGCCGCGGAGTCGATGAGGGCAGAGAGCCTTCCCCTCGCGTCCTTCTTCCACCCGATGCGTTCGGAAACTGCAAATATGGCGTCCGCGTGTTCGTCCACATTCAGCCCGGCCGCGTAGTGCTCGGCGACGACGTAGACGTTCCCGTCGTAGTCCACCGCATACCAATGTGCGGAGAGCGGATTTTTGAGCCCGGGGTCGATGGAGATGGTGTCCTGCCATTCGGGGGGAATGGGAAAGGGGTCGATGACGTGCACGCCCTCGTCGAACTCGGGGTAGACGAGCCCCTCCCGCGTGCAGAATTTCCCGTACCTTCTCGCCTGCTTGGTGGTCTCATCCAGCGTGGCCTCCAAAAGGGCGATCTCCTTTTTGGGAAGGAAGGGATTATCCGCCCACTCCATGAACTCATACCAGACTTCGGGGTCGCTCCTCGGGTTGAGATAAATTTCCTCATACACGAAGGTGAGCCCCTTCAGGGGGGTCATCGTGCCGAAGATATCCCCCTCCCGATCGGCGACGCGCATGCGGCATTCCTCATAGATCTCCTTGGGGGGCTCTTCGTCAAACCAGACGAAATCGAGCGAACTCCCCTGAAAGCGTTCCCTGCCCTGATCGCAACTCTTGAAGCCGATGACGGAGATGCCGCCGAAGACGTTCTTCACCCGGATCTGGTCGATGATGCCCGAAGCGGGGCTGTCCTTCCTGCCGCTCGTCATGATGATATCGTCGATCCAATCGGGACGGAGATAGTGCAGGATCTTCGCCTGTGCGACGTCGCGCTGCACCTGCGCCGTGAGGGAGACCACCCAGCCGAATACGTCGGGCCTGTTCTTTCTGTAGGGATGAACGCCCCGCGCCATCCATACGGCCTCGACGGCCCCGCACTCCGTCTTCCCCGAGCGGTTCCCGCCGAACACCCAGCGGTTGCGCTTCTTGCATCTGTGGAAGGCAAGCTGCTTTTTGTGCTTTTTTGGGCCCGCGTTGTAGCGGGAGAGCGTGTCCTCCTCCCGCCGCCTTCTCTGTTCACGTTCGATCTCCTGGATTTTCAGCAAAACTTCGTTCATTTTCGTCAAAACTTTCTCTCCTGCGCCCTCGTGGCCGCGCTATGATAGCGCTTATGAAAGTATGTGCCCGGTTTCTTCTTGCCCTCTTGTTCTTTTCGCCGCAATTCCACGTGGTGACGGCGCACGCCGACCCTCTGCGCTATGCCGTCGCCGCCACGTCCAACGTGTGGTTTTATTCGGCGGAGAGCGAGGAAAATAAATTGTTTCTCATCCCGGAGACCTACTATGTGCGCGTCCTCAACGAGGGGGAAGGGTTCACCGCCGTAGAATATCTCGTCAACGACGGGCCCTACCGTAAGATCATGGGCTATTGCGAGACGTCCGCCCTGACCTTCGTCGACTTCATCCCCGCCCGACCCTTCCTGAGAAAGGAGATCACCGTCTCCTACTCTCTCCCTGCAGACGGCGGCGGCACAGATGCGTTCGAGGACGTGTTCGGCACGATCGAGCGCACCTTCGTCTACTACGGGATGCGCTACATGAGCGGGCAGCGCTATGCCTATGTGCTGCTCGACGATACCTTCGGCTATATCCCCATCGAGGAAGAACCCGTCTTCGAACACAACGACGACTTTTTAAGCGTCCCCTCCCCGCCCGAAGTAAACGAGGAAGCATCGGGGGAAGGCGGGCTCGGCGGGGTGCAGATCGCGGCGATCTGCATCGCGGGGGTGGCGGCCGCGGCAGTGGGATTTTTCATCCTGCGGGGAAGGAGATCTTCCCTCGGGCAAGACAGCGGGCAGGGGTGAGCGAAAGCCTTCTCCCCTCTTTCCTCCTCGCTGCGAATGCGTAAAAGAAGCTTCTGAAAGGGTTCGTAGCTCCCGAAAAATGCCTCGAAACGTGCATCCCCCCAGCCGAGAAAAAGAAGGCGCGCGCGGATCTTCGCAAAGAGCGCATTCTGCTTGCGAAAGTACGTTCTGAGCGAATAGGTGGGTACCATGTCCGAAAGCGAGGCGAGGATCTTCTTTCTTCTGAAGTATTTATACTCGAGAAGATAGCGCTCCTGCCCGTCGAGATCGCGAAGGATCAGGCCGAGCTGTTCTTTAAGATACAGAAGCCGCTCGGAGAAGAAGTACTCCTCGGCAACACCGAAGCAATCGGCCGCGGGATCCCCCTTCGACGAAAAAGAGAGCAGGGCCCGATTTTGCGCGGCGCAGGCAGAGGCATCGGCGAGGCGGCCGAGCCAAGGATAGGAATAGAGATAAACTTTTACGATCGCATCATTCATAGTCGTACCGTCTTTGCAAACGTTTTTCACTTCTTCGCGGTGCTGAACGTTTGTTCGTAATCTTATTCTAACACATAAAGTTGACAGACGTCCGCCTGTATGACGAGATTTTTGAAAAAATTTTTTTGCGAAATTGTGTTGCGCTTTATACGCGCGCATGGTATAATCAACCTGTATGAAATGTTTAAGAAAGAACATCAAATATTTTGCCCTCGGCGGCATTTTGTGCGCGGGGCTTGCGATCGGCGGAGGGAGCGCCCTCCCGGCGAACGCCCAAACAGTGCTCTCGGAGGATTCGGCCTCTTTGTTCCTTCCCTCCTCCTTCGAGCAGTACTTAGAGCTCTCTTCCCCATCCGTCGCCGCCATTTCCAAAGGCTATATCGCCATCGCGGATACGGCCTCGTCGGGCGGGGACATCCTGTACCTTTACGACCGTGAGATGAAGGCCTATACCCGCTTCGACTTCCCCTCCGGGCAGACGGTGACGGGGCTCGGCTTTGCGGGCGAGAGGCTCTTCCTTTCCACGCGTTCGGCAAGCATCTTCTTCTACGAATACGATTTCTCGCAAAATGCGCTCATCAAGCTCGGCATCAACTGCACCACCTTCTGCACGGACGGGGATACGCTCTACACTGCCAGCATTGGCGGACAGGGCACGACGATCGCCGCCTACCCCGTCGCCTCTCTTCGGGAAGACAGCGAACCCACCCCGACGGCCCTCGTCGATGTGCAGGAGCAGTACACGACGCCCAACATGACCGTTTTAGACGGCAAGCTCTATTGCGCGTTCGGCTCCGCCGTCTACTATTCCTCGGGGGATGGATTCACCCTCGACGCATCCGATTGGCTCACAGAACCCTCCGTCCGCATTCACTCGGTCGCGGCCCTTTCGGGCAGGCTCTACTTCGCCGCCGAGGAAGGCCTCTACCAAAGGGGGCAGACAAAGCCCCTTCTCGCCGCCAAG
The DNA here is from genome assembly GCA_947589585.1 of uncultured Clostridia bacterium. Taxonomy (GTDB): domain Bacteria; phylum Bacillota; class Clostridia; order Christensenellales; family Borkfalkiaceae; genus Gallimonas. The sequence continues at coordinate 4,992 of CANQCA010000043.1, read as the reverse complement.
GATATCAAAAAGCTCTTCTCCTACGGGGACGAGCTCTATGCCATTCAGGGAAGCTCTGTGAAAAGGATCGCCCTATCCGAAGGCGGGGCAGCCTTTACGGGCTATGAGATCGCCTCGGCCTCCTCCTCCGAAAACAGGCTTTCGGGGGCCGTCGACAGTGCGCGGGGAGGCGATCTTCTCGTCACTGCGGATAGGGGGAACGGTCGCGTGAGCGTATACGACTTCGCGACGGGAAGTTTTGCCCAAATTACGGGCGGAGACGATTTTTCCCCCACCCATGTCGCGACCGACGGCACAATTATCGCCGCCGTCTCGCAAAATACCGTGTACACCTGCACCTACCGCGAGGGTGCGGAGATGACCTTTACGGCGACGGATGCGGCCCCTTCCAATGAGATCCGCGGCCTTGCCTGCGTCTATGGCGAAGTGTACTTCGTGACGGGCAACGCCTATGGAAAGGTGGGCGCGGAGCCCGTCTTTCACGACAGCTGCGGTGCCCCTGCCGCACTCGCCTCAGATGTTTACGGCGAGCTCTTCGTCGTCTACAACGATCGCTCGGTCGTGAAATTCAGCGAGACCGCCTTCCTCGATAAGGACGCCGCGGGAGATACGCTCGGCTTTACCCTTCCCGAGGGGTACTCGTCTCTTCGCGCAGACTTCGAGGGGAACCTCTATTACCTTTTGGGAAGCGCCCTCTGCAGAAACGGGGATGAGACCATCGCGACCGTCGACGAGAGCGATTTCGTGTATACCATGTCCGAAGGAAGCCCTCTTGCTTTTGCGCTCGGATATGAGGACGACGAGGTGTATTTCCTCTTCGGGGAATATATTGTCGCAACGAACGGCGGCGCGCTCGATATCCCCACGCTCCGCGAGATCAAGGCGGGAGATATCGGAAAGAATATCTTTTCCACCCATGCGGGGGACGGGCTCTTTCTCAACATCCCCGCGGGGACCGTCGGCATCCGCACCGACCTTTCCGCCCTGCGCGAGGACGCGCCCGAATGCTTCCCCTATGAATTTTATTTTCGCACAGAGGAGGCGGCCCAAGGCATCCTTCTCGGCATGCAGAACGGCTACGCGCTCGTCACCGTATATGAGGTGGGCGAAAATTCCCGCGCGTTCACGACCTCGCTCTTCCGTCTCTCCGGCGTCGAAGAGCTGCTCCTTCCCACCGATAGCTATTGGGCGGAGGCAGACGAGACGGCCTATCTCACGAGCGATGTTTCGGCCTATTTCTTCCCCTGTCTTCCCGCTGCACTTGCCGATCAAAGGCTCTCCCGCGGCACATCCGTCCATGTCGTCGCGACCGTCTCCGCCCCCGATCTGCTCGAATATGCCCTCATCGAATTCGCAAAAGACGGGGAGGCTACGGCGCGCGGGTATGTCCCCTGCGACTATCTCACCTCGGTAAGTCCGAGCGGCGGCGGGGAGGAGAGCTTCCTCTTCGCGACCCTCAAGGACGCCCCCACCGACGAGGGATATCTCTTCGTCGCCGAAGACGGTTCCACCCTCTCTCTTCACGGGGGCGAACGCGTACGGCTCGAGGACCTCGGCGACGGCACATATACCGCCCGCTACAGTGCGGAGGACGGCAAGATCTACTCCCTCGTTCTCGGGCAGGACATGCTCGACTTCGGCGCGAATGATACGCTGCGCATCTCCCTCATCGTCATCCTTTGCGTGGTAGCTGTCCTCATCGTTGCCCTCTACGTCTGGTTCCTGCCCCGTAAGAAAAAAGAGGGCAGAAAGTAAAAGTTGATACAAAGCTCCCCGCCGCGGCGGGGAGCTTTTTTATAGGGCGAAATGCTTTTTTTCAATAAAATCGCCTGCAATTTCATATACTGAATGCGTATGAAAAGCATCCTTTTTTGCGGCGGGGGAAGCGCAGGGCACGTCGTTCCCAACCTCGCCGTCATGCGCGAGCTCCGCTTCACGCACAAGCTCTTTTATATGGGCACGGGCGGGATCGAAAGTCGGCTTATCGCAAAGGAAGGTTACCCCTTCTTTCCCGTTGAATGCCCCAAGCTGGTGCGCGCCTTCACCCTCGAGAATCTCAAGATCCCCTTCCGTCTCCGAAAGGCAAAGCAGAGCGCCCTTAAAATCCTCAAAGAAATCCGCCCCGACCTCGTCTTTTCCAAGGGGGGCTATGCGAGCTATCCCGCCGTCTGGGCGGCCGCAAAGCTGAAAATTCCCGTCCTCACGCACGAGAGCGACCTTAGCCCCGGGCTTTGTACAAAGCTCATCGCGAAGAAGTGTGAGGCCGTTCTCACGTCCTTCCCCGAGACGGCGGAGAAATTTCAAAACGGCGTCTATGTCGGCTCCCCCGTGCGGCGGGAAGTGCTTTCGGGCGATCGGGCGCGGGCGAGAAAGAAATTCTCCCTTCCCCCCGATGCGAAGGTGCTGCTCGTCTTCGGGGGAGGAAGCGGCAGCAGGGCGCTGAACGAGGCGGTAAACAGCAATCTTGCTCGCCTTTTGGAGCACTTTTCCGTCCTCCACATCACGGGCGACGGCGAACGCTCGGTAAAACGTGCGGGGAAGAATGTCTACTTTTCCACCCCCTTCGAGGGCGATATGGGAAGCGCCTATGCAGCGGCCGATCTCGTCCTCTCGCGGGCGGGAAGCAACACCCTCTTCGAGATCTTATCCCTGAAAAAGAAGGCCGTGCTCGTGCCGCTTGCCCGCGCCTCCCGCGGGGATCAGGTGCAAAATGCCGCGTATTTCGCCTCCCGCGGCCTTGTAAAGGTGCTTTCGGAGGAAGCGCTCTCTTCGCTCTATGAGACCCTCGTCTCGGCCGATGAGGATCCTGCGCTCGAAGCGGCACTGAAGGCTTCCGACATCGGGAGCGGTACGCCAAACATCGTCGGGTTCATCAAAAAAACGCTCGGGGAAGGTCAGTTTGCGGGCGGGGAAAGGCTATAGCCCCCGCCGAAGAGGTCGGCCTCGAGATAGCTTTGGGGGATGCTGCCGACGAGCACGCTCTCGCAGATGAGAACTTCCGTGAGCGAGGCAAAGTTGCTCGCCCCCGAGGGCATGATGATGGAGATATCGGCGACGATCTCGAGATAGACGGAGTGCTTGGTCTGGTTGATGCCCGCCTCCTCGAATTTGGAAACAAAGCGGCAGGAGACATTGGAGATGGGAATGATCTTCATCTTGATCTTGGGCCCGAAGCCCGCCCATGCCTCGATGCCGAAGAAGGCGCCGAGGGGCACCTCCACCCCGCCCTCCGACATCGTCTGCAGGTTTTGCTGCGACATATATGCGGCGTCGCGGGCGATGCGGTTGATCTTTAAGGCATCCGACGTGATCGCAAGAATTTCATTTTGCTGCCCCCGATGGACGGTGATGAGATCCTCATAGCGCACCTCATCCGAGAGGGTGTAGTAGATGGCATCGTTGACGGCGACCGTCGTGATGGAGCGCATATTGGCTTCGGCAACGGATTTGAGAACGCGCGTCGCATTGGAAAGCAGAAGGCCGGCTATAAGTAAGAGGACGAAAATTATGGAGAGCGCGATCGCGATGCGCTTTATTTTTCTCGATCGGGAGCGGTATTTCACACGCTATCGTATGCCCGTCCGATCGCGCGTTATGCGCACGGAATAGTATTTAGATAATTTTCGAAATAAGCAAAAAAGTTAAAAATTTTAGAAATAATCACGTATTTTTTTCATTTTTCAATTATTTTCAATTTTGTCAAAATAAAGAAAAAGCACGGCGTATAGCCGTGTTTTCATGAAGGGATCCTTCGAGGATGAGCTCACATGGACTGCGTAGAGCTTGGTCGGCTCAGGATGACGCAGGGGTCGGGGGGGAACGGGAAGAAACAGTTCTCCCCTCTTTTTAGCCGAACTCTGCCCGAGAGGGCGTCGAGAAGCTGCGCTGTAAACGCCCCCTCATCTTCCGTCTTTACGGCAACGAGAAATGTCGCCTTCTCGCCGTATTCCGAAGAGATGGGCGTCAGCTTTTTCCCCTCCAGAAATTTGAGGCAGGGGCTCACTTCGGGATAGTCCACCTCGATCTCCAGCATGGCGCTCATGCAAAAGAGCTTCGTCTCCGCCTTCTCGACAACTTGCGCCGCCGCCTGCGTATAGGCGCGCACGAGCCCGCCCGCACCCAATTTGATCCCGCCGAAGTAGCGCACGACTGCCGCCGTCGCTAAGCGGAGCTCCTTCGCCTTGAGAACGCCCAAGATGGGCATTCCCGCCGTCCCCTGCGGTTCGCCGTCGTCGGAAAAGCGCTGCAAATTCCCCTCTCTGTCGGCGATAAATCCGTAGCAAACGTGCGTTGCGAGCGGATGAGACGAGCGCACCTTCTGAAGGTAGGCGCGCGCTTCCTCCTCGCCCTCGGTGTGGGCAAGATAGCCGATGAAGCGGGAGCGCTCGATCGTAAACTCATGCACCGTCTCTTTGTCGACGCTCAGATACTTTGTCATGCGCGGACGACCTTGATGCGCACCTTCTTCCCCTTGAAGAGGGTGAAGCTCCCTTCGGGCAGGGCTGCGGAAAAGTCTGTGACCTTCTCTCCGTCGATGGAGACGCCGCCCTGCTCGATGAGCCTTCTCGCCTCGCCGTTGGACTTGCACAGCCCCGTCTCGACGAGGGCCTCCAAAACCGTCCTGCAGGCCGCGGAAATTTGCTTTTCGGGCATATCTCCTTCGCCGCCGAACGCGCCCTTCGCTTCCGCCTGCGCCTTTTGCGCCTTCTCTTCGCCGTGCACCATCTTGGTGAGCTCGAAGGCGAGCCGTTCCTTGGCGGCGTTGATGCGCTCGTCCTTGTACCTGCAGAGCTCCTCGATCTCTTCGAGCGGCAAAAACGTGAGCAGTTTGAAGCAGGTCTCCACGTCCGCGTCGTTCGTATTGCGCCAATATTGGTAGAACTCGTAGGGACTCGTCTTGTTCTCGTCGAGCCAAACGGCGCCCTTTTGCGTCTTGCCCATCTTCTTGCCTTCGCTCGTCGTAAGAAGGCGGAAGGTCATCGCATAGGCGGG
>CANQCA010000042.1 GCA_947589585.1 uncultured Clostridia bacterium | reverse complement strand
AGCATCCCGAACTACGAAGTCCATGGGTCAAACGCGTCATGCTGAGCCGAATAAGCCTTACGCAGTCCATGGCGGCCTATCCTCGAAGCATCCCGAACTACGAAGTCCATGGGTCAAACGCGTCATGCTGAGCCGAATAAGCCTTACGCAGTCCATGGCGGCCTATCCTCGAAGCATCCCGAACTACGAAGTCCATGGGTCAAACGCGTCATGCTGAGCCGAATAAGCCTTACGCAGTCCATGGCGGCCCATCCTCGAAGCATCCCGAAAATGAAAACTCGGACTTCGTACTCACGGATTCTTCGGAGAGAGGTCATTGCGGACAGTCGTAATACCCGAACGCCTACTTCGCGGTCGGTGCCCGCTCGTGCCGACCTTAGTCTACAAATAGAAGCTTCGGTCGGGGCAGAATGACGCTTACCGATTCTCAAAAAGAGGGCTATTTCCCGTCCACCGCTTGACAACGGCGGGCGGGTTTTCTATAATATTGCAAAAAGCATTTGCGGAGGCAATTTATGGAAGAAGAAAAAGACTTCTCTCCCAAGGAGGCGTTTGAAAAGCTGAAAAAGGGCGACATCAAAAAATCGACGATCGTCGGGCTCGTCTTTCTCGGGATCTTCTTCGTCGTGACCGTGCTCGGCTTTGTGTTCCAACACGATCTCCGCGACGAGAGCGGCTGGTTCAACACCTACGATACGGGCATCTCATTTTTCAACAGCCTTTTGCGCCTTGTGCCCAAGCTCGTCACGAGCATCATGATCTTATTTCTCACCTTGCTCGTCCTCTATATCGTGTGTTTTGTTATTAAGAAAGTCTTCCGCGGCAATCCGAGAAGGATCACCATCGGAAAGCTCGTGAACAGCATCTTTAAGGTGGTCGTATGGGTGGTCTGCATCATCGCCATCCTCGCTGCCTGGGGCGTGAACGTGGCCGCCCTCGTCGCGGGGGCAGGGGTCCTCACTCTCATCATCGGGCTCGGCATGCAGAGCCTCATCGCCGACGTCGTTGCGGGGGTCTTCCTCGTGTGTGACGGAACGCTGCAGGTGGGGGATATCGTGCAGATCGACGGTTGGCGCGGCGAAGTGCAGGAGATCGGCATCCGCAATACCAAGCTCATCAACGCCACGGGGGATATCCGCGTTGCGAACAACAGCACCATCAAAGTATTCGTCAACCAGAGCCGCGTCAATTCCTTCCCGACGGTCACGGTCGGCGTAGAATATGGCGAAGACCTCAAAAAGGTGGAGAGCATCTTCGAACAGAGCAAAGAGGAGATCCGCGCCCATTTGCCGCTCGCTCTCGACGAGCCCACCTATCTCGGCGTGGATGCGCTCGATGCCTCCAGCGTCAACCTGCTCTTCGGCATCCACTGCAAGGAGGGGGACTTCTTTGCGGTCCAGCGGGGCTTAAAGCGCGAGATCAAGCTCCTCTTCGACGCCAACGGGATCAATATTCCCTTCCCGCAGGTCGTCGTCAATGAGCGGGAAAAGCAGGGCGAATAAAGCGAAACACAAAAAATGCGGCGGGGCATTGACAATCCCGCCGTTTTCTCTTATAATATGGATAGATGCAACAAAGACTTTCGCCGAAGGGAGAATGTCATGGACCTTAAAGAAAAATTACGGGCGTGCGGGCAGGAGCATCTCCTTTGCACTGCGGGCCTTGGCGAGGAAGAACGGGCGGCCTATTTCAAGCAGCTCTCCGAGATCGATCTGACCCTTCCGCGGGTCTTGGGCAATGAGGCCCCGAAGCGGGGGAAGATCACGCCCATCGAGGGGCTTTCGCTCCGGGAGATCGCCTCGCGCAGAAAAGAGTTGGAAGCTGCGGGCATGCAGGCGATCGGAGAGGGAAAGGTCGCGGCCGTGCTCCTTGCGGGCGGGCAGGGCACGCGCCTCGGCTTCGATGGCCCCAAGGGCACCTTCAACATGGGTACAAAGCGCCGTCCGCACTACATCTTCCAATTTCTGATAGAAAATCTTCTCGGCGTGTGCAGGCGTTGCGGCGGCTTTGTTCCGCTTCTCATCATGACGAGCGAAAAGAACGACAAGGCCACGCGGGAATTTTTGCATGAACACGCCAATTTCGGTTATCCCGAGGAATATATCCGCTTCTTCGTGCAGGAAATGTATCCCTGCACGGACTTCGACGGCAAGATCCTGCTCGAAGCCCCGGGGAAGGTCGCCCTCTCCCCGAACGGCAACGGCGGGTGGTTCTCTTCCCTGAAGAAGGCGGGCATCCCGGAGGAGTTCCCCAAGGTGGAATGGTACAACGTCTTCGGCGTAGACAACGTCCTGCAGAGCATCGCCGATCCCGCCTTTGTGGGGGCGACCGTCCTCTCGGGAACGCCCTGCGGCGTAAAATATGTGAAGAAAAAGCGCTGGCATGAGCGCGTGGGCGTCCTGTGTCTGGAAGACGGCGCCCCCTCCGTCATCGAGTACTACGAGCTTCCCGAGCAGCTCGCAAGGGCGAAGGATGCGCGCGGAGAGCTCTTATACGCCTGCGGCATGACGCTCAACTACCTCTTTTCGGCGAAGTTATTGAACGAGATCGTCTCCTCCGAGATCCCCGTCCACACCGTCAAAAAAGTCATTCCTTACCTCGACGCGGCGGGCAAGACCGTCCTTCCCAAAAAGCCCAACGGATACAAATATGAGACGCTGATCCTGGACATGGTACGCCTCTCGGGCGCCTGCCTTCCGTTTGAAGTCGCACGGGAGGAGGAATTCGCCCCCGTCAAAAACAAACACGGGAGGGACAGCGTCTCCTCCGCAAAGCGCATGCTGTTGAGAAAGAGAAAATTATATGGCAAGAAGAACTGAAAGAAAAAACGCGAGGACTTTTTTCCTCATCGTCGCCGCCCTGCTCATCCTCGCGATCGTCGCGGGGGCGGTCTGGTACTTCTTCATCTATAAGAAGGAAAACGGCGAACCCGCAGAAGACACGCAGAACAGCGGAACGCAGAGCAGCGGTTCCCAGAGCGGCGAAGAGATCGTCTCGGGCGATCTCGCTATCTATTTCCCCGAGCTCGGCAACGGCAACGCGGGCGACTGCATTCTCCTCAAAACGGGGGACACGGAAGTGCTCATCGACGCGGGCTCCACGAAGGGCTCCGCGGCAACCCTCGTTCCCTTCATTCAAAAATATTGCACGGACGGCGTTCTCGAATACGTGATCGCGACGCATGCCCACGAGGACCATATCTCCGCCTTTGTCGGCACAAAGAGCGCCCCCGGCATTTTTGCGAGCTTCAAGTGCGGTACGATCATCGACTATGTCCTCAAAAATACGACATCGCAGATCTCCAAGGACTACGAGGCCGCACGGGATAACGAAGTTTCCGCCGAGGGCGCAGTTCATTATACCGCCCTGCAGTGCTGGAACAACGAGGGCGGCGCACAGCGCAGCTACGAGATCTCGGAGGGTATCACGATGAATATCCTCTATCAAAAATTTTACGAGAACAGATCCTCCGACGAGAACAACTATTCCGTCTGCACCCTCTTTACGCAGGGGGAGAACCACTTCCTCTTCACGGGAGATCTGGAAGAGGCGGGGGAGAAGAGCCTCGTCGAAAATAACGAGCTTCCCCATGTGAAGCTCTTCAAGGCGGGGCACCACGGGAGCCCCACTTCGTCCAACGATATCCTGCTCGAAAAGATCACGCCCGAGATCGTGTGCGTTTGCTGCTGTGCGGGCTCTTACGAGTATTCCAAGGAAGAGAACAACACCTTCCCCTCGCAGGCGTTTATCGACCGCATCGCGAAGTACACGAAAAATGTTTACGTCACGACGTGTGCGACGGGCATCGATAAAGAAAATAAGAAGACTTCGGGCTATACTTCCATGAACGGCGACATTACCGTCATATCGAACGGGGAAGGCGTCACCGTCCACGGGAGCAAGAACGATACCGTTCTGAAGGATACGGAGTGGTTCAGATCCAACAGAACCTGGCCCGCAGGCGGCGTGGAGTAGCGCAATGCCCGAGATCACAGCCATCGTAGAGCAGAAAAAGGACAAGACGCGCGTGAGCATCGATCTCGACGGGCGCTTCTTTTGCGGCATGAAACTTGAGACCGTCGTGCAAAACCGCCTGAAAGTGGGAAGCGACGTCACCCTCGAAGAACTCTCCCGCATGCAGTTCGAGAGCGAAAAGCTCACCGCCCTGGATAGGGCGCTCACGCATATCTCCCATTCCATGAAGACGGAGCGGGAGGTCTCAGACTATCTGAAGGGAAAGGGGTACCTCGACGAGGTCATCTCTTTCGTCATCGAAAAGATGAAAGGATACGGCTATCTCGACGATAAGGAGTATGCGCTGCGCTACACGGAGAGCGTGAAGGGGCGCAAGGGGGCACGTCTCATCGCCGCGGAGCTCAGGCGCAAGGGGGTATCCGATGCGGCGATCTCCTCCGCGCTCGGGACGCTCCGCGAGGAAGGGGAGGGCGAGGGCGCAAGGGCCGTCCTCGAAAAATATCTCCGCAGCAAGGATCTGACCGACCCCAAGACGTTCAAGAAGGCATATGCCTATCTTCTTTCCAAGGGGTTCGACGGGGATACCGTGCGGGATGCGTTGAAGGGGCTTCGCGATGAAGACGATCTTGCTTGAGCGCTGCGCTTCAACGAACGATGAAATAAAAAAATATCTCCCGCTGAGGGAAGATCTCGTCCTGTGTGCCGAGCGGCAGACGGGGGGAAGGGGGACGAAGGGCAGGAGTTTTTCCTCCGAAGAGGGCGGCGTGTACTGCTCCTTTCTCACCTTCCATGAAAGTCTTCCCGCCGCCGAAGCCTTCCGCATCATGGCGCATGCCGCGACGGCGGTGTGCAGGACGGCGAAATTTTTCGGCGCGGACCCCGAGATAAAGTGGCCCAACGACGTGTATGTTTCCGGCAGGAAGCTTTCGGGCATCCTCATCGAGAACGCGCTCTCGGGCGAGAAGATCGACCACAGCATCGTGGGGATCGGGCTCAACGTTTCAAACGATCTTTCCTCGCTCGGCGGCATCGCGATAAACCTTTCCGAGGCGGCGGGGCATTTTTTATCCGTCGGGGAAGTGCGCGGCGCATTATTTCAAAACTTTGAAAAAGAAAGTACCCTCGAAGAATATCTCTCCTTCGTGCGTTTTTTGGGCAAGACCGTCCGCGTGCGGGAGGGGGAGCGGGAATATGAGGCAGTCGCCCTGCGCATTCTTCGGGACGGCAGGCTGAACATCTCTGCCGGGGAAGGGGAGCGCATCCTCTCCGCGGCGGAGATCGATCTGAAACTATAAGAGGTCATCTATGAAATATGCAAACACCTATCAGGGCATTCTTTCGGGCGTCTTTGAAAGCGGCTCGATCATGATCTTCGAAGACGGGGACGTCGCGCCCTTCTTCCCCGCACGGCGGGAAGATCTCAACAAGGGGGACTGCGGTTCGGCCGTCATCCTCGCGGGCAGCGGCTCGCTCGGCGCGCCCATCCTCTCCGTGGGCGCATGTCTGAAATCGGGCGCGGGCTACACCCGCCTGCTCCTTCCCCCGCTCGGCTCCATAGAGGCGGACGAGATGCGCCGCACGGTCATTTCCGCCCGCTATCCCGCCTGTATCGTCGGGACATATACGGGGGAAAAGATCTCGTCGCAGTCGCTCGTCTTCGGCATGGGGGCGGGCGTCGGAGCGCAGCAGTGGGAGACCCTTCGTACCCTTCTTTCGGGATACACGGGGACGCTCATCCTCGATGCCGACGCGATCAATCTCTTCGAGGCATACGGCAGGGACGCACTCAGGCGGCGCAACTGCCCCGTCGTCCTCACGCCCCACCCGAAGGAGTTTTCCCGTCTCACGGGAAGATCGCTCTATGAGATCTTATCCGACCCCGTCAGCTATGCGCGTGCATTTGCGGAGGAGTACGGCGTCATCGTCGTGCTCAAGAGCCATCGCACCGTCATCACGGACGGCGTCCGCGTCGCCGTCAACCGCACGGGTTCGCCCGCACTCGCCAAGGGCGGGAGCGGAGATGCGCTCGCGGGATTTCTGACGGGGACGATCGCCCGCGGTCTTGCACCCTTCGAAGCGGCCGTCGCCGCATGCTATGTGTTCGGCTGTGCGGGGGAGATCGCCGCATACGATCTGGGGGAATATTCTCCCGATGCGACCGACGTCATCGCCCGCCTTCCCAAGGCGATCAAGAGCATCCTATGAGGCGAATCCGAAGGAACGGATCACGATAGATGCAAGGAGCAAAATGCTTCCCGCGATGAGATAGTAGAGCGGGAAGAGGGTAAAAAGGCTCATGATAAGCAGAAGAATGCCGCCCGTGAAGAAGGGGCGCGCATTTTTTTTGGAGAAGGCGCGCCTTGCCTTTTCTTTGAGCTTAAGACGGGGGATCCCGCCGCAGATGAGCTTTTCCGGCGTTTTTCCCGTCCGCTCGAAGAGGGCGAAGACCTCGTCGCCGCGCACGGCCTTCCGCCCGAAGGAGCAAAGGAGCTTTTCCGCTTCGGGGGAAAGGTCGTTGCAGATGAGGGTGAAGGGTTCGTCTCCGAAGGTGCGCAGAACCCCCGCGACGGTGTCCGCCGAGAGGGGCTGCATGGTGAAGAGGGGGATGATCGTCTCCCCGTCCACGGTGAGGCCCCCGTCGGCAAGCCGCGCCACTTTTCCGTCCGCTTCGAAGGCCGAAAGAAGGGCGTCTTTGATTTTCTCTTCCCGCTCGAGGGCGAGATGCAGAAGCAGTTTTTCTTTTCTCTCCCGTTCGGCCTTCGTAAGGAGCTTCCTTTTATTTTTCACCGAAAGAAGGCAAAAGACTGCGCCACCTGCGGAAAGGGCAAGCAGTGCGGAGGAGAGCATCGTCACCCACGTCGCCGCGCGCAGGTATCTCAGAAGGCCGACGCATAAAAACCACGCCGCGACGGTGTAGAAAACAACGTCGAGAAGCATGCTCAGGTTGATTTTTCTCATGCCGTAATTTTAGACAAAAATAATAAAAATTAACCTTGCAAGATGGCGGGAAGTATAGTATAATGGTGGCATGAGGATCGCGATCTTCGGCGGGAGCTTCGACCCCGTCCACAGGGAACACGTGCGCTTTGTCAAGGCGGCGATAAAATATTTGCATCTCGACGAGGCGGTCATCGTTCCCGCTTACTCGGCGCCGCATAAGTTGCAGGGTTCGTCTGTGGGCGAAAAGGACCGTCTCGCGATGTGCACCCTCGCCTTCCGCCATGTGAAGAAAACGCGGGTGAGCGACTTCGAGATCAGGATGGGGGGCACGAGCTATACCTATCTCACCTGCCGCCATTTTTCCGATGAATATCCCGATGCGCAGCGCTTTTTCCTCATTGGCGCGGACATGCTCGAGAACTTCTATTCATGGAAAAGGCCCGAGGATATCTTAGAGCATGTCACCCTCGCCGTCTGCGGAAGGGGAGAGGCATTGGATAAAAATTCTCACAGCCGCTTTATTGCGGCCTTCGGCAAGGATTTTGCGGAAGTTCCCTTTGTGGGCAGGGACGTCTCCTCGACGGCCGTGCGGGTCGAGCTCGCATGCGGCTTGCGGCCGAAGCCTCTTTCTCGCGCCGTTCTGCGCTATATCAAAAAAAATGCCCTCTACGCCCATCCCGGGATCGTGCGCGCTCTCGCCCTCGAAAAGCCCGCCCGCCGTGCCCACAGCATCCGCGTCGCCAAGCTGGCCTGTGCGCGGGCAAGGTCGCTCTCCATCCCCGAAGAGAAGGCGCTCCTTCCCGCAGCCATTCACGACTGCGCCAAATACATCTCTTTGGGGGATGAGTATCTTTTGGGCTTCGATCCCCCTTCGGATGTGCCCGCGCCCGTCATGCACCAATATGCGGGGGCATACATCGCCGAAAACTATCTCGGCGTCAAAGATGAAGATATCCTGAACGCCATACGCTACCACACGAGCGGAAGGGCGGGGATGAGCGAGCTCGAAAAGCTCATCTACCTTTCCGACCTTCTCGAAGCGGAGCGGGACTTCCCCATGATCGGGAAGCTGCGCGCCCTCTTTTGGGAAGATCTCGACGCATGCCTTCTGGCAGCTCTCGCCCTTCAGATCGACTATCTGCGCGCAAAGGATCGACCCATCTATCCGCTCACCGAGCAGGCATATTTTTGGATGAAGGCGCAAAAAAACAAGGATTTGTGAGGATTGCAGAGTACTATGCGTGACATAATCGCTCGAATATCCGCAAAATAAATAAAAAACGGGAGGAAAACATATGGAAAGTTACGAACTCGCAAGGGCGGCCGCCAAGGTGCTTTCTGAGAAGAAGGCGGAGGATATCGTCATCGTCAAGGTGGACGAGCAGACGGTCGTGTGCAGCTATTTCGTCATCGCGAGCGGGAAATCGATCACGCAGGTGAAGGCGCTCGGCGACAACGTGGAGGAACTGCTCAAGAAGAATTACGATCTCGCGCCCGTCCGTACGGAGGGACTCCGCGAAGGCCGCTGGGGCGTTCTCGACTACGGCGACGTCGTCGTGCACATCTTCAACGAGGAATCCCGCCTCTTCTATTATCTCGAGAGGCTGTGGGATTCGGGCAGGAACGTGGAAAAGTACGAGGACTGAACACAAAATAAGGGACGCATCCCGAGCGGGTGCGTCCCTGAAATTTATTTATCCTCCTTGAAGGAGATGCGGCGGGGCTCGGAATATTCCGATTTGACCCGCTTTTTCTTCTTTTCGACGATGTAATAGACGGGCTCGCGTTCGGGCTCGGGCGTTTTCGGGGGCTCGGGGGGCAGTTTCTTTTTGCGCGTGCGGTAGCCGATGCGGGCGAGCTTGCCGACGTGCACGACGATGATACAGATGAGAAGCAGGGCGACGGTGGCGATGGCGCCCGTTCCCTGAACGGAGAGAAGTTGCATGCCCCCATGATAGCACTGCGTCTTTGTCATAACTTGCAAGGTTTGTGCATATTTTCCAAGATTTTCGGGAAAGATGCGCGTATGGATACGGGAACTTATCTCTCCGCGGCGGAGGCTGCGGAATACGGGGAATTCAAACGCACGAGAAGGGAGGCGGAGATCGCCGTCTCTTTGCACAAGCTCATCGTCGACGGCTCGAAAAAGAGCGGGCGCGGCGAACTCAGGTCGGCCTGCGAAGGGGTGAAGCGCTTCTTTTCCTATGGCGTGCTCGTCCCGCCCCTTTTCGCATCCTCCGCAAAAAAACAGCTCGCGGGGAGCGAGGCATACGTCATCGCCCGCATCGGCGGGACGGGGGAGACCCTTCTTCCCGTCAAAAAATACGAGGCGAAGAAGGCTTTGCGGGAGGGGGCGAGAGAGCTGCTGCTCATCCCCGCCTATTCCGCCCTGAAGGCGGGCAACATCGCACATATCCGCCGTGAAGTGAAAAGGGTAAAGCGGGCGGCGGGCAAGACGGCGCTCATCCTCTCCCTCGATGATGAGACGCTCTCCGAAGAGGAGGTCGCCCTCGGCGTGCGGGCGGCGGAGGAAGGGGGCGCCGACGGCGTCTGTGTGAGAGGGGAAGAGAGCCTGGTGTTAAGGGCGTTGCGCGTGTGTGCGGGGAAGCTCCGCGTCGATGCATCCGCTGTCGAGAACGCCGAGCAGATGCGTGCGCTCCTCAAGGCGGGGGCGAGCCTCCTTACGACCGACCGCGCGGAGGAGATCTCGGCCGAGATGTACCGCATCGCACGGGAGGAGGCCTCGCATGTCGGCACTGCGCCTCTCCCGCCCCTGCAAAACATTCAGGAAAGGAGCTGAAGAATGCCCCCGTCCAGACGAGCGGACGGGGGCGCGTTTTATGGTGGATCGTTGCGCCTTTCGCCAAGCGGCTTTTGCATGTCCGCAAGAAATTGCTCCGCGCGCGCGATAAAATATAAAAAACTTATCGAAATCGCTTTGCGTTTTACGGAAAATATTGTAAAATGTAGTGGTGAATATTCTGCATGCTTCGGCATGCAAACGGAGCAAATACCATGGGATTGATTTCTTTTATCAAGAACAGCGATAGCCGCAAGAGCCTCAAAAAGCTCAATAAAATGGCGCTCAAGGTGGAAGCGCTCGAACCCAAATACAGTGCGATGAGCGATAAAGAGCTCTCATCGCAGACGCAAATTTTCAAGGACCGTCTCAAAAACGGCGAGACGCTCGACGATATCTTATACGATGCGTTCGCGGCCCTGCGCGAAGCGAGCTGGCGCGTTCTCGGCATGAAGCACTTCCACGTCCAGATCGTCGGCGGTATCTGCCTCTTCCAGGGCCGTATCGCCGAGATGAAGACGGGCGAAGGCAAGACGCTCGTCGCCACCCTTCCCGCATACCTCGAAGCTCTCTCGGGAAGAGGGGTGCACATCGTCACCGTCAACGATTATCTCGCCCGCCGCGACGCGGAGTGGATGGGCAAGGTGCATAAATTCATGGGCCTCACCGTCGGCGTCGTCGTTCCCGGCATGGACGACGATCTGAAGCGCAAGGCCTATCAGAGCGATATCACCTACGGGACCAACAACGAGTTCGGCTTCGACTATCTGCGCGATAACTTAAAGCCCGATCTCCGTCTCATGGTCCAGCGCGAGCTCAACTTCGCCATCGTCGACGAAGTCGACTCCATCCTCATCGATGAAGCGAGAACGCCCCTCATCATCTCGGGGAAAGGGGAACAGTCCTCCGATCTCTATGAGCGGGTGGATAAATTCGTGCGTACCCTCACGGGCGGCTTCGATGACGACCTCAAGGATGCGGAAGCCGAAGAGCGCAAGAAGAAGGGGGGCGCAGAGCGCAAGCTCGCCCTCGCCGAAGCGCGCGAGTGGGACTATGTCATCGAGCGCAAGGATAAGCAGGTGCACCTCACCGAGTTCGGTGCGGAGAAGGCGGAGAAGTGGTTCAACATCGAAAACGTCGCAGATGTGGCCAACGCTTCCCTCAACCATCATATCCAGCAGGCGCTCAAAGCGCACAAGCTCTTCCACCTCAACGAAGAGTACATCATCAGCGACGGCGAGATCATCATCGTCGATGAATTTACGGGCCGTCTCATGATCGGCAGAAGGTATTCCGACGGTCTGCATCAGGCGATCGAGGCAAAGGAAGGGGTGAAGATCCGCGAGGAGAACAAGACGTTCGCGACCATCACCTTCCAGAACTATTTCCGTCTCTACCGCAAACTCTCGGGCATGACGGGTACCGCCAAGACGGAGGAGGGCGAGTTCCGCACGATCTACTCTCTCGACGTCGTCGAGATCCCCACCAATCGTCCCATCGCCCGTATCGATCTGCACGACAAGATCTTCTCCACCGAAGAGGGCAAGAAGAAGGCGATCGTGCGCGAGATCGTCGAGCGGCACGAGAAGGGCCAGCCCATTCTGGTGGGTACCGTCTCCGTCGAAAAGTCCGAGGAGATCTCCCGCCTTCTGCGCAGAAACGGCATCCAGCACAACATCCTCAACGCGAAGAACCACGAGCG
>CANQCA010000041.1 GCA_947589585.1 uncultured Clostridia bacterium | reverse complement strand
CCGAGCGCATGAGGTTGCCCGCAAACTTATTGAGCATGCCCTCAAAGCGTTCGGAGAGCGAGAAGGCGTCGGTGACCGACCCCGCAAAGCCCAGAATGACTTTGCCGCCATAAATTCTCCTGACCTTGATCGCCGTATTTTTGAATACGACATGCTCGCCCATCGTGACCTGCCCGTCGCCCGCGATCGCAGTGACGCCGCCGCGCTTGACCGCGCAGATCGTTGTTCCGTGAAATTCTATCATACTTCCTCCGAAAGCCGGTATTCCGAACTATATATCACCCGAAAAGCCGCACCTCAAACAGCTGCGGCCCCGTCATTTTTCATCCTTCCAGAATCTGCCGCCGAAAGTTCCCGATTTCATAGAGGGCGCGCTCGGCGATGAGCCGCCGCCGTTCCTTTTTATCGCGGATGCCCTCGTAGCCGCCCTCTAAGATCCCGTAGTTGGCGTTCATGGGCTGGAAGTCCTTATTCTCCGTCGCAATATAGCGCGAAAGGGCGCCGATGACGGTGGAAGCGGGCGGGACCAAAGACGGCTTTCCGAGCGCCCGATTCAGGACATGGTACCCCGCGATGAGCCCGCTCGCCGCACTTTCGACGTAGCCCTCGACGCCCGTGATCTGCCCCGCAAAGAAGAGACCCGGGTTGCCCTTCACCGAAAAATCGGCATTCAGACACTTGGGGGCTTCGAGATATGTATTGCGGTGCATGACGCCGTAGCGTTCGAACTCGGCATTTTTGAGGGCGGGGATGAGCGAAAAGACGCGCTTTTGCTCCCCGAATCTGAGGTTTGTCTGGCAGCCGACGAGCCCGTAGCTCGTCCCCTCTTCGTTCTCGCGGCGAAGCTGCAAGGCGGCATAGGGGCGCCTTCCTTCCCATGTGAGCCCGACGGGTTTGAAGGGGCCGAAGCGCAGGGTATCCATGCCCCGCGCCGCCATGACCTCTAAGGGCATGCACCCCTCGAAGACATCGTTCTTTTCAAAATCGTGCAGGATCGTCCTCTCTGCCGAAAGAAGCTCCGTGACGAAATTTTCGTACTCCTCTTTCGTCATCGGGCAGTTGAGGTAGTCCCCCGGGCCGCGGTCGTAGCGGTCCTGTGCGAAGGCCTTCTCCATATCGATGCTCTCCGCGGAGACGATGGGCGCGGATGCGTCGAAAAAGTGCAGACAGCCGAATTTCGCCGCGATGGCCTCGAAGAGCTTTCCCTGTGTGAGCGGCCCCGTTGCGACGATGCCGCTTGCGGGAAGGTCGCCCACTTCTTCGCTCACGATGCGGATATTGGGGTGACTTCTGAGGTGCTCGTCCACATAGGAAGAGAATTTCTCCCGATCGACTGCGAGCGCGCCGCCCGCGGGCACACGGCTCCTTCCCGCCGCCGCCATCGTAAGCGAGCCTAAGATGCGCATCTCTTCCTTCAGAAGTCCGCATGCGTTCCCATAGATATCGTCGCTCTTTAAGGAATTGGAGCAGACGAGTTCGCAAAATTTATCGCTCGCGTGCGCGGGGGTAAGTTTGGGCTTCATATCAACGAGCACGACCTTTAAGCCGTGCTCTGCCAAAAAGTACGCCGCCTCGCTTCCCGCGAGGCCGGCGCCGATGATGGTTACTTCGTTCACTCCGATTTGGCTCCTCCCTTCGCCTTGCGCTCCGAGGGGACCTTATAGCCGCAATCCTTATTGGAACAGCGGATACTCCCGCGCGCCGTCTTGACGAGGGCGGAAGAGCACTGCGGGCACTTCCCGCCCGTGGGTTCATCCCAACTCATGAACTTGCAATCTGGATAGCCGCTGCAGCCGTAATACGTCTTGCCCGTGCGCGTCTTGAGCCGCTTCGTCGGCTTGCCGCATTCGGGGCAGACACCCGCGATCACCTCTTCCTTCTTCTCTTCCTCGATGGGAAGGGTGGACTTGCAGGAAGGATAGTTGGGGCAGGCGAGGAATTTCCCGTACTTGCCGCTCTTGACGACCATCATGGCCCCGCACTTGGGGCAGGCGGTCGCAGAGGTCTCCGGCTGCCCTTCGCTGACGATATTCGAGCAGGCGGGGTAACCCGTGCAGGCGAGATATTTGCCGTATTTGCCCATCTTGCGGACCATGGGACGACCGCACTTTTCGCAGAGGATCTCCGTGACCTCGTCGCCGTCCGTGTTCGCAAAACGGAGCTGATCCTCAAAGGGAGGATAGAAGGCCGCAATGATGGAATGCCAATCCTTGCCGCCGTCCTCGATCTCGTCGAGCTTTTCCTCCATGTCGGCGGTGAAGCCGACGTCCATGATATCCGTGAAGTATTTGACGAGCATATCCGTGATGCGGTATGCGATCTCGGTGGGCTTCATATACTTGCCCTCCTTTTCCACATACTTGCGCTTGGTGAGCACGGAGATGATGGAGGCATAGGTGGAAGGGCGGCCGATGCCCTTATCTTCCATCGCCTTGACGAGGGAGGCATCGGTATAGCGGATGGGCGCCTTGGTGAATTTCTGCTCGCCCGAGAGCTTGTTGGCGGAAAGCTCCTGCCCTTCGTCGAGTGCGGGAAGAAGCCCCTTGGTCTCCTCCTCGTCCTCTTTGCGATAGTCGGCATAGATGACGGTGAAGCCCGCAAAGCGCAGCGCCCTGCCGCTCGCCTTCAACGTATATTCGCCGTTTTCGATCTCGATCTGCATGGAATCGTACTGCGCCTCCGCCATCTGCGAGGCGATGAAGCGCTCGTAGATGAGCTTGTAGACGTTGTAGTGCTTCCGATCGAGCAGCTTCTTGACGGATTCGGGGGTGCGGGTAAGGTCGATGGGACGGATGGCCTCGTGCGCATCCTGCGCGCCCTTTTTGGAGGCGTAGAAATTGGGCTTCTCGGGAAGGTATTCCTTGCCGTATTTTTCCCTGATATAGTCGAGCGCGGCCTGTTGGGCGTCCGCCGAGACGCGGGTGCTGTCCGTACGGATGTAGGTCACGAACGCGACATGCCCCTCCCCTTCGAGGTCCATGCCCTCGTAGAGGTGCTGCGCCATGAGCATGGTCTCGGGGGCCGTCATGCCGAGCTTGTTGGATGCGTCCTGCTGAAGCGTCGAGGTCGTGAAGGGTGCGGGGGCATGCGACTTCGCGATCATCTTTTTCACGGCAGTCACGCTGTATCTGCCCTTTTTGAGGGCGTCAAGAATGGCGTCCGCCTCCTCCTTGCTCGAGACCTTGATCTTCTTTTCCCCCTTCTTCTCGAGAAGGGCGCGGAAGGGCGCGAACTGCTTGGGAAGATCTTGCAGTTCGGCCGCGATCGTCCAATATTCCTCGGGCGTGAAGGCCGCGATCTCGCGTTCGCGCTCGACGACGAGGCGCAAAGCCACCGACTGGACCCTTCCCGCCGAGAGGCCGTTTTGTATCTTGTTGTTGAGAAGGGGGGAGAGCTTGTAACCGACGAGACGGTCGAGGACCCTCCTCGCCTGCTGGGCGTCCACAAGGTTGACATTGATCTTGCGGGGGTGCCTGAGCGCATTTTCCACCGCTTTGGGGGAAATTTCGTTGAACTCTATCCTGTTTTCCCCGTCCTCGGGAAGACCCAACACCGTCTGCAAATGCCAGGAGATGGCCTCGCCCTCGCGGTCGGGGTCGGTCGCGAGATACACGCGCGTCGCCCGCTTTGCTTCCTCGGTGAGACGCTTGATCGTCTCCTCTTTCCCGGGGGACGTCACATAGCGGGGCTCGTAGTTCCTCTCCACGGAGACGCCGAGTTTTTTGGGGGGAAGATCGCGGATGTGCCCGCCCGATGCGTCGACGCGATATTTGCCTTTGAGATAACGGGAGATCGTCTTTGCCTTGCTCGGCGATTCCACAATGATAAGATCCATGCTTTCACTCCTTGTACCAAACGATATATCGAAATTGAATGATTTTCTACTTTTGTTTTTTGAAAGGGTTTCTGATTCCTGTGCAAGCAGAACCACGCTTCTGCGCCGCACGCCCCAATTTGCACATGTATGTGCTTTTTGTTTTTCTGAAACGACTTTCGGGGTCTGCCGATATGAAACAAAAAGGCCGATTCGCTCGTAGAATTTGTTTTCCCGAAACAAATTCTACGAAACACTGTATTTATTTCCGCCCGATTTTACTGCAACGCCTTTTATCTCTAACGCTGAGAGGACGGCGGAGGCCTCGTGGATGAGGAGATGGGCGCGGGAAGCGATCTCGCTCAGGTGCATCTCCCCGCTCTCGCGTAAGATGTCGAGCACCTGCTTTTCGCCCTCATTGAGATCGACGACGACGGCCTCGGAACGGGCCATGCCATAGACGGAGAGCACGTCGTTCGCCTCGGTGACGAGGTAGGCGCCCTTTTTTATGAGGTCGTTGCACCCCTCTCCGCTCATGACTCCCGCGTTATAGGGAAGGGCGAAGACGTCCCGCCCGAAGTCGAGTGCGCAATTCGCCGTGATGAGCGCGCCGCTGCGCATGGCGGCCGAGAGGACGAGCACGCCCTCCGAAAGTCCCGCCAGAATGCGGTTGCGGGCGTGGAAGGAATACTTCTTCGCCGTCTCGCCGAAGGGATATTCCGAAAGAACGAGCCCCGCCTTTTCGATACGCGTCTTCACGGAAATGTGCGCGGCGGGATAACATTCGTCCAGCCCACAGGGGAGCACGGAGATGAGGTTGCCCGAGGGAAGCGCCCCTTCGATGGCGGCGAGATCTCCCCCTTCCGCGAGGCCCGTGACGACCGTCATGCGCTCCGCGATCTGGGAGGAAATGCTCTTCCCCAGCTTTTCCGCCCACGGCGGCGTGATGCGGGAACCGACAACACAGAGCTTACGGGCGGTGAGAAGCTCCCTTCTTCCCCTGCCGTAGAGGACAAGGGGCGGAAGGGAGATCGCTTTCAAAGAGGCGGGATAGTCCTCGGCAAGGAGCGTGACGGCGAAGGCCTCTTGCTCTTGTATCTTGGCGAGGAGCTCTGCCGCCTCCTCTTCCCGTGCCTTTTCGGACGGGGAGATCTTCTCCATGCTCACGCCCGCACGGGAAAAGCACGCCTGCGTATCCTCCAAGAGCGCCGCCGGACGGGGCGCGGCGCGCAAAAGTGCGATGCGCTCGCGATAGTCCGTCTTCGTACAGGCGCACAGCCAAAGATATGCCCTTTCGTCCTTTGTATATGCCATGGTATCAACCGATCTTCTCGAAGAGACGGTAGGAGACTGCCTCGAAGACATGCTTGGGCATGATCTCTTCGCTGTAGTCGAGATCCGCGATCGTGCGCGCGACTTTGATGATGCGTGCCCGCGCCCGTGCGGAGAGGTGCATCCTGTCGAATGCGTTGCGGAGGATCTCGTCGCTCTCGCGGGTGAGGTGGCAGAACTCGGCGATCTCCTTCTCCCCCATCTCGGCGTTGGTGAGGATGCCGCTCCCTTCGAAGCGGTTGCGCTGGATGCGGCGGGCCGCTTCCACGCGCTCCTTTACGGCCTCTGAGCTCTCCTGCTCTTCGTCGGAGGTGAGATCGTCGTACTCGATGTCGTCCACTTCCACCTGAAGGTCGATCCTGTCGAGCAGCGGCCCCGAGATCTTTTTGCGGTATCTCCTGATCTCGGCGGGCGTGCAGGAGCAGGTCCGCTTGGAGGAGCCGTAGTTGCCGCAGGGGCAGGGGTTCATGCTCGCGCAGAGCATGAAGTTCGCGGGGAAGGTGAAGGTGCCGCCCGCACGCGAGACGGTGATCTTCCCGTCCTCGAGGGGCTGGCGCAGCGCTTCGAGGGTGGAGCGCTTGTATTCGGGCAGCTCATCCAAAAAGAGGACGCCGCCGTGTGCGAGGGAAATTTCCCCCGGATGAACGATCTTATTGCCGCCGCCGCACATGGAGACGGTGGTCGCCGTGTGGTGCGGGGTGCGGAAGGGGCGTTCGGTGACGATCCCCTCTTCCCCGAGAACGCCGGCGACGGAATGGATCTTGGTGATCTCGAGCGCCTCCTCGAAGGTGAGGTCGGGCATGACGGTGGGAAGGCAGCGGGCCAGCATGGTCTTGCCCGTGCCGGGAGGGCCGCTCATGAGCATGTTGTGCCCGCCGGCGACGGCGATCTCGAGCGCACGCCGCGCCATGGGCTGCCCCTTGACGAATTTGAGATCGGCCGAGCTCTTCGTCCCCGCATGGGGAACGAACATGGCCGTCTCCAAGGGTTCGATCATGGAAGCACCGAGGAGATGATCGACGACTTCGCAGAGGTTCGCGGCGGGATAGATCTCCGCGCCGCCCAAGAAGCGCGCTTCCTGTGCATTGGCCGCGGGGATGATGAAGCGGGTAAAGCCGTGTCCCTTCGCCGAGATCATGATGGGCAGAAGTCCCGCGATCGGGCGGAGGTCTCCGTTCAGGGCGAGCTCGCCCAAAAAGACCGTATCCTGCACGTCTGCGCCGAAGAGCTGTTCGCTCGCCTTGAGGAGACTGATCGCCACGGCAAGATCGAAGGACGCGCCCTCTTTCTTGATATCTGCGGGGGCGAAGTTGATGGTGATGCGGTTCATGGGAAAGAGAAGCCCGCTGTTTTTGAGGGCAGAGCGAACGCGCTCCTTGCTCTCCTTCACCGCCGTATCGGGAAGACCCACCATGTCGTAGGAGGGAACGCCCTTATTGACGTCCGTCTCCACTTCGACGGGCACCCCTTCGAGGCCGTTCAAAGCGTAGCAAATGATTTTCGCGATCATAATTTTCTCCTATGTGTATAAAATTATCCGAAGAAAGTTGCCAGAAGATTTGCGGGAAGCGGGATCCCGAGGGTGAAGGGAAGGAGCACGCCGAATACGCCCGCGAGCAGGACGACGCCTGCGATCGAGAGCACCTTCACGCCGACGGGCTTTTTCCCGACCGCTTCGCCGAACATGCCCGCGGCGAGCACGAATGCAAACAGCCATGCGAGGATGACGAAGACGAGCCCCGTCTTCACGCATGCTGCCGCGATGATGCAGAGGCACATTCCGCAAAGGGGAATGAGGGTGCGGCGGAGGGCGATGCGCAGCGTCTTTGGATCTGCCTTCTCTTTGAGAAGAAGCACGAGGCGGACGACAAAGTAGACGATCCCGGCCACGGCCGCAAGAATGGCGATCGGGTTGATGCAGTAGCCGAGCACAAAGCTGCTCTCTCCCGCGGGAGCGGCAAAGCTCGCATCCGAACGGAGAAGGGTATAGAAGAAGTTCCACGTCGTATCGCCCGAATAGGCGTTGACGCCCGTGAAGCCGTTCGCAAAGGTACGCCATGCGAGGGCGAACACATTGAGCGTGGGCGAAGCGGGATCGTCGTACAATTTGAGATAGGCATAGTATGCGGGAAGCATGCCGATGAGCGACAGGAGAAGTGCGCCGACGACAAGGCCCGCCGCAAAAAGCAGGGGCGCCGCCATGCGCTTGAAGCGGTACTCCGCGATCGCCTTCGCCGCACGGTGTTCACGCGTCTCGGGAAGGGGTGCATCCTCTTCCCCGTCCGCGACGGGTGCGGGCACGGGTGCGGTCTCGGGCTCTTCGGCGATCTTCTCGAGGGCGTAGTCGTGCGCCTTCTTCATGCGGATGAGGCCGAAGACGAACAGGACGGCGACGCCGACGAGCGGAATGACGAATGCCCCGTTCACGCAGATGGCCGCCGCGCCGCAAAGGCCCGCGCCGAGGATGGGAAGCGCGGAGAGGATGCTCGCCTTCTTCATGCCCTTCGCATAGAAGCGGTGGACGAGGTCGAGCGCGCATACAAAGAAGAAGATGCCGATCATAAGGGGCGTCCCCACATGGGCGAGGGAGAGCGTCGCGCCCGCCGTCGCAAAGAGCAGGGAGAGCACAAAGCCCGCCTTCTCGCTTCTGAAGAGCCGCGCCGCAAAGCGGGAGAGAACGATGAGCGTGCCGAATGCCGCGAGAAGGGGCATAAACCGCACGCCGAAGGGCGACATGCCGAAGATGGCCGCGCCTAAGGCGATGAAGTCGGTCCCGAGGGCGCCATAGACGTTTTCGCCGTGATATTCGTCGACGGAAGCGAGGTTTTCGCGGTCCTCATTGGTGGCGAACATGTTCCCGCGCCGCATCTCGGAGACAGTCATGAGCGTGGCGGTCTCCGCAGGGGTGAAGCGGGAATAGCCCGTGGGCGTAAGGGAAGGTACTTCCGAGGGCTGCGCATCCACGAGCGCCTGTGCACGTACGAGCGCGTCGGAGAGCGTCTCTTCGTTGCCGTATGCCGCCCAGACGACGTTGACGCCGGGGATGACGACGGGCTCGCCGTCCACTTCGCCGATAAAGACGACTTCGTTCAGGAGCACGTTGGCGTCCCCCTTCAGCGTGAGTCCCCAATAGCGGTAACTGCTCGTGGAATATTTCTGCGTAGAGGAAGTCTTGAGATCAAAGGGCGCGACGAAGCGATAAAAGACGTCGGTCGCGGTGGGCGCCTTGTAGCCCTCGACGGGATTCCCCTCCTCATCCAATACGGGCTCGGGGGTGAAGAAATTCTCGAGGACTCCATCATAGCGATAGGAGCTCGAATCGTACCACGTGGCCTTGTTCACATCGCTCGTGCTGCTCGGGCTGCGCTGCAGGGAGATCTCGGCCGACGTGCCCGCTTCCGCATAGATAATGGCGGCATTCAGATACACATCCGTGAGGTAGAGCGTCCCCTCCTTGCCGGGATAGGTCTTGGGCAGATCGAAGATGACGGCGGGACGGTTGGAATCTTCCTGCCGTTTGACCTCTTCGAGTTCGAACGCATCGCCCGCGGAATAGACGGAACCGAGCGTTCCCAGCCCCACCGCCAGAAAAGCGAGAGCGACGAGGAAGGACGCGAGGAAATATCCCCTGAACTTCTTGAAGACGGTAATAGCTTTTTTCATGTGTCTCTTTCCCTATTATAGAGTGATATGTTCTATTCTAACCGATTGCAAACAAATTGTAAACGGTTTTTCCGTGATTTTCGAAAATTTTTTCGCCCGCCTTGCCGTGCGGCGAAAAATCGGACAAACAAAAAAAGAAACCGCCCGATCGGCAGTTTCCCTTTTCTCTTACTTCTTTTCCTTGATCTTGGCAGCTTTGCCCGTACGGCCGCGAAGATAATAGAGCTTCGCGCGGCGTACCTTGCCCGCTCTCACCACGTTCACATACGCGATCTTGGGAGAATGAAGCGGGAAGCAGCGCTCTACACCGACGCCGAAGGAAAGACGGCGGACGGTGAACGTCTCGCGGATGCCGCCGTTCTTCTTTGCGATGACGACGCCCTCGAAGTTCTGGATCCTCTCCTTGCCGCCCTCGATGATGCGGTAGCCTACCTTGACGGTATCGCCGACATTGAATGCGGGAACATTTTCCTTCATGCCCTCGGCCTCGATCTGTTCGATGAGTCCCATTTGACTTTACCTCCATATTTTACGCGGCGTTCGTGCCAGATTGCAGAGGACCGCCCGAAGTCACTTTTGTATTATAAGGGAAATTTTTGCAAAAAGCAACCTTTTTTACATTGTTTTGGGAAAAATTTTTGGGTCGAGTGTCATTGTCCGAAAGGCTTCCCCCATATGAAGGGGGAAGCTGTCACGCAGTGACTGATGAGGGTTGGCTTCCAAACAGTATTCCTTATTGCCCCTCATCCGTCACGGCTACGCCGTGCCACCTTCTCCCCGAAGGGGCGAAGGCTTATTGTCGGACTTCGTATGAGGGGATCCTCTCGGGGCTACGCCCCTCGGGATGACACGTTATTCCGGAACGAGCGGAGTGGGGACGATTTCCTCGATTCCTTGCACGGGTGCGTAGGTATCCCTTCTTATCAACGTGCGGGAAAGCTCTTTTTCACCCTCATACACGACAAGATAACTCTCGCTCCGTATGCCCTTTTTGGCGGCGCGGATGGTGCGGCTCTGCATCCCTTCGATGACTTCGGCGGGGGGCGGGTCGATCTCGCAGAGAACGCGGCTCTCCACCTCGCAGCGCTTCCCGTCGGGCATGCCGAAGAAGGAAAATTTCACTTCTCCCCCCTCGGCTTTTCCCAAAAGATACACGGGATAGGGATGGGGATTTTTGATCTTCAGATCGCTGTATTCGGAGACCATGGCATCCTCGGAGGGCTTTACATAGCCCACGGAAAGGGAATGGGCATGGCTCTCCATGATGGTAAGGCCTGCCCGAAGCGCCGCACCGAACAGCGTCGTCGAGGCTTGGCACACGCCGCCGCCCACGCCCTGCACGAATTCCCCGTCGTAGATGACGGCGGCCTCCTCGAAGCCGTTCTCCCGTGTGCGTTTTCCCACGCATGTATTGAAGGAAAATTCCCCGCCGGGCTCGATGGTGGTGCCCGAAATGCGCTCTGCGGCGAGGGCGATGTTGTGGGCGCGGGGGGAATTTTTTTCGTCAAAACGGGTGGAGAACGAAGAGAGCGGCCGGGTGCGCTCTTTGAGCTTTTCCACGGTGACGGCGGGGATCACTTCATGGCAAAAAAGCACCACCTGCGTGCCGCCCGAACGGAGCGCTTCTTCGGCGTCGGAGAGAAGTTTTTCATAGTCGCATGCAACGCCCGAAACCTCGGGCGTATAAGTAAATCCGTCGGCGGAAAAAAGAAGCTCCGCGCCCTTTGCCTCGCGGGCGTTTTTTTCGCAAACGGCAAGCAGCTCTTTTTCCATGTTGACCCATTCCCGCCGTACCATGACCGAGAGTGAGGCATTACGTTTCGCGTCGCGAAGAAAGATCTCGAGGTCGTCGGAGTAGTCCAGGGATACCTCCTCTTCCCCCGCGGGAGAGATGACGGTGAGGGGAAGATATTCGAGCGTTTTGCGGACCTTCTCCGCCGCCGCGCCGTATTCCATCCCTCCGACGTCGATGCCGTTGACTTTGACGCCGCGCCGCACGGTCCCGCCCGCGCAGCCGCCCAAAAAAAAGCTCCCCGCAAGGAGGAGCGCGATCATTTTCATATATTTCATACGCTCCCGTCGAGCGAGAGGAGCCGCTCTTCCACGTCTTTTGCGTCGAAAAAGGGACGCCCGATGCGCCTGCTTGTGCCGTCCGCATGAAAATCCGAGCCGCCCGTTATAAAAAGGCCGTGCGCCTTGGCAAAAGCCGAAAACTCCTCCGTCTCGCTTTCAGTATGCGTCGGGTGATAACATTCTATGCCGTCGAGCCCTGCACATGCAAGCGTCTCCATGAGGGCGTTGCGGGCGGAGGCAAACGTCTTTTTTGCACGTTCCCTCTCCTCTTCCGTATAAGTATGAAAGTTTTCGGAGACCTCGCGGGGAAGGACGAGGATCTGCACGGGGTGGGCGAGCACGGCAAGTCCACCCATCGCATGGATGACGCGAAGGGCCTCCTGCGGGTCGGGGCGGCAAATATCCGAGAAGGCGGGGCGGAAGGGCCCGAATGCCTCGCGGTAGATACTATCCGCTTCGCGGTGCAAAGTATCGGCATAGGCGCGCGCGATCTGCATGCCGTGTATGGGGGCTTCCTTTCGGACATGGTATGCCTCGACGTCGTCTAAGGTGAGCTTTGTCCC
>CANQCA010000040.1 GCA_947589585.1 uncultured Clostridia bacterium | reverse complement strand
AAGGGGGAAAACGTTTCCATCACCCGCGACGTCTCGGGCGAAGGCGTTCAACAGGCGCTCCTCAAGATCATCGAGAGCACGGTCGCGAACGTTCCCCCGCAGGGCGGCAGAAAGCACCCTCAGCAGGACTGCATGCGCATCGACACGACGAATATCCTCTTCATCTGCGGCGGGGCGTTTGTCGGCCTCGATAAGATCGTCTCCGCGCGCAAGGATGATTCCGGCCTCGGGTTCGGCGGGAAAGTCAAGCTCGGCGCGAATGAGGTGGACTACACCCTTCTCGAAGATGTGAAGCCGCAGGATCTCACAAAGTTCGGGCTCATCCCCGAGTTTGTGGGGCGCATTCCCATCGTCGTGAGCTTGCAGGCGCTCGACGAAGAGGCTCTTGTGAGCATCCTCACACAGCCCAAGAATGCCATCATCAAGCAGTATCAAAAGCTTGTCGGCATGGACGGGGTGAAACTCACCGTCGAGGACGAAGCCGTCCGCGAGATCGCCAATACCGCCATCCGCTTAAAGACGGGCGCCCGCGGCCTTCGCACCATCATCGAGGGACTCATGACCGACGTCATGTACGATATCCCGAGCGAGAAGGATGTCGAAGAGGTCATCATCACCCGCGACTGCGTCGCAAGCGGTGCCAAGCCCAAACTTGTCTACAAGAAAACCGCATAAACGCTTCAAGGCAACGGCTCACACCGTTGCCTTTTTCGTTTTCATGTTGCGAAACGCGTATAAGCTGCGCGATACAGCGTCGAAGATGCGCTTTCCTTGGTCACGTACGCAAAAGTACGCTCCCTTCGGAAATGCTCCTTCTCCTTGTCTCGCTTGCTTCTCCGCGTTTTAGCGGTAGCAAGTTCACAAATTTCTTTTTGCTTCTTGGATGAACCTGTCATTCCGAGACACGCGGTGGGCGCCCCGCGCGCACTATTGTCTACTAAGCGCGGCACGAGCCGCAGGCAAAGTAGAGAATCCCCTTATACGAAGTCCAAACATCGCAAAACAAAATTTCGTGAGGGGTTAGCTCTTAACATCTCTCAGCTCCGTCGCCCGCGGAGCTTTTTTCATGTTTTTATGTTGCGAAACGCGTATAAGCGGCGCAATCCTTTGTTGTGTCAAACGCGTCATGCTGAGCCGACCAAGCCTTACGCAGTTCATGCAAGCTTATTCTCGAAGCATCCCGAAGATGAAAACACGGACTTCGTTTACGGGGATTCTTCGGAGAGTTGCTTTTGCGCTTTCATGATAATCGTTTGGGGCAGAATGACGCTTGGCGGCGAAAAGCCTTGCACTCCCTGTCTCGCTTGCTTCTCCGCATTTTAGCGGGAACGGGTAAACGCGTCATTCCGCCCCCTCCGCGTCATTCTGAGGCGTAGCCGAAGAATCCCGAGGTACGAAGTCCGTTTTTTCATCAAGGGGATCCTTCGGTCGCTACGCTCCGTCAGGATGACGCACGAGTACGAAGTCCACATGGCTTTTTCTTTCCGCTTAAGAATATTTTCCCAAAAAGATAGCGGTTTTGATTGAAATTTTTTGCGCAATCGTGTACAATAAAAGTACTAATTTTCGGAGAAGAACATGGCAGGAGCAGCCCTTAAAAACGTCTGTAAAATTTATCCCGGCGGCGAGCAGGCGGTCTACGATATGGACCTTAAGATCGGAGACGGCGAATTTCTCGTCCTGCTCGGGCCCGAGAAGTGCGGCAAGAGTTCGGTTTTGCGCATTTTAGCGGGGCTCGAAGAGGCCTCAGCGGGCGATGTGGAGATCGGCGGCGCGGTGGTGAACGGCGTCGCGCCCAAGGACCGCGATATCGCGATGGTCTTTCAGAACGCCGCCATCTATCAGCAATACACCGTGGCGGACAACATGGGCTTCGGCCTGAAGCTTCGTAAAGTTCCCCAGCCCGTCATCGATGTGCGCGTCAAAGAGGCGGCCGCCATTTTGGGGCTTACCGACGTTCTCTACAAAAAGCCCAAACAACTCACGGCCTTGCAGCGCCAGCGTGTCGCGCTGGGCGGGACGATCGTGCGCGAGCCCAAGCTCGTTCTTCTGGATGAACCCCTCGCCGGGCTCGATGAGAAACTTCGTATCCAGATGCGGGGCGAACTCATCAAGCTGCAGGCCCGCCTCAAGGGCACCTTCATCTATGCGACGCGCGAGGGCGTCGAGGCAATGGCGCTCGGCACCCGTATCGTCGTCATGAAGGACGGATTTATGCAGCAGGCGGATACCCCCGAGAACCTCTACAACTACCCCGTGTGTCTCTTCGTCGCGGATATCATCGGCCACGATCTCGAGATCGTACGCGGGGCGACGCTTCTCGAGGAAGATGGGAAACTTCTCCTTCGTAAGGGGGAGGATGCGGACATGGTACTGCCCGATTGCGTCCGTGCACGCCTCAAAGAGGGCTACATCGGCACGGGCAAGGAGGTCATCTATGCCTTCCGCCCCGAGGATCTGAAGGAAGAAGATACATCGCGCATCCTGCTCTTCGACGGCGAGACCGAGCTTATCATCCTCGAACGGGACGAGGGCTATGCGGCAGACGAGAACAATGCGGAGAGGGATTTCATTCCGTTGCCGCCCGATAAAATGCGGGAGCTCTCGCAAAGGTTCCTCAAAAAGACCTCCGCCAAAAAGAAGAAATGATCACGAAAGAGCGTTCCCGTGCGGGAGCGCCTTTTATTATTGCGGAATGGGTTGACAAATGTGCAAAAACGCTGTAAACTAATCGTTGAGAAATTTCAAGGGAGGAGAGACATATGTGGGATGTTGCACTCGATGCGCTCATCGATACGCTGAAGCTCTTTCCCTTCCTTTTCCTTTTATATATCCTCATCGAGCTCATGGAGCACAAGACCAAGGTCGGAAAACCCTCCAAGGCCCTTTCGGGAAGATGGGCGCCCGCGATCGGAACGGCGACGGGGATCCTTCCCATGTGCGGCTTTTCGGTGATGGCGGCGAAGCTCTACGAGCACAGGCATGTGACGATCGGAACGCTCATCGCCGTTTTTACCGCCACGAGCGACGAAGGCCTGCTCGTCCTGCTTCTTTCGGACGGCGGCATGGGTTGGGAGCAGAGGATCTTCTCTCTCCTCGCGATGGTGGGCTGCAAACTCGTTCTCGGGCTTGCGGCGGGGTATGCGCTCGACGCCCTCATCAAGCGCCGTGTCGCACCCATGCCCGAGCATGCTCATATCCATACTGCAACTCATGAGGAGCACGAAGGCCATACCCATGTCCGAGATGAAGCGCATGAAGAGCACGAAGGTCATACCCATGCCCAAGGTGAAGTGCACGAGGACCATGACCACGGCGATTGCGCCTGTGACGAGCTTTCCGCCTGCGAACATAAAAAGGAGGGGAAGGTTCGGCTGTATTTGCTATCGCCCCTGCTGCATGCCTTGGAGGTCGCGGCGTTCGTTCTCGCCGTAAATTTAGCGTTCGGATATCTCTTCTATGCTTTGGGCGAAGAGAATGTCATCGCCTTTTTGCAGGGAACGGGGTATTGGCTCCAGCCGCTCATCTGCCCCGTCATCGGCGCCATTCCCAACTGCGCTTCCTCCGTCGTTCTTGCAGAAGTGTATACTCTCGGCGGGATCGGGTTCGGGGGGCTGCTCGCGGGCCTTACCGTGAATGCGGGGCTCGGCTACCTCGTTCTTTTCAGGCGGGGGAGCTGGAAAAGGGGGCTTGCGATCTTTTTGGGAATGTTGGCTTTCTCTGTTGCGATCGGATATGCGGCGAGTGCCGTTGCGCTCGCGATCTGAAAATATAAGAGGTGCTTATGCGGGAAGAAGCGCATTTGTCACCGAAGAAGAAATCCGCCGCATGGCCGTCCGCCGTGCGGTTCGGGGGAGCGGTTGAGGCCGTCGAGGCCTATTTTGCGGCACGGGCGGGAAAGATCTTGCTCATCTGCGACGGGGCGGAGGCCGCCCTGCTCGCCCCCGCGGCATGTTCTCCGCGCGCGCTGTGCATCGTCCTCGACGACGGGGACGCGCTCCCGCTCTTTACAATGTCGGAGGGCGTGGGCGGAGTGATTGCCGCCGGCGGAAGCGACGTCATGCGCTCGGCCCGTCTTTTCTCACGGGTCATGAAGCTCGAGCCCCTTCTCCTTCCCTCGGATGCGGCCCTGATCGGGGCAGTGGAAGGGCGGGGGGAAGTGCTCATCGGCGGCGAGAGAAGGATGCTGCCGCTCGCCGTGGGGGAGATCGTCTGCGATACAGAGCGCATGCGGGAAACGCTTGCACGCGCATTCGGCCGTCTTTCGCTCGTTCGTCTTTCCGCCTTCGAAGAGGGCGTGCTCGCCCGCTTCGGCCTTGCGCAGGCATCCCCGCTCACACAGCGCGCACTCGAGGCGATCGCGGACATGGGTGGGGGGGAATCCGTCATCCTCGCTTCGGAAAAGGTCCGCATCCTCGAGGGGGAAGGCCTATTTTGCGGGGAAGGATATGCGCTTTTGAAGGAGGAAAACGTCGGCGAGCTATCCGTCTTCCGCGCTCTCCTCGCCCTTTATACCGCCTTTTTTAAGTACGGCAGACCGCGCAAAGATTTCGTGCCCGACTATCGTGCGCGCGCAGACGCGGCCGGCGCCGCCTATGCGGTCCAATGCGTTCCCACGGCGGAGGAATATGCCGCCCGCGCCCTTCTTCTCGAAAAGATGCGCCCGGTGTGCTGTCATGAACTTCTGGCGCTTGCACGGGAGACGCCGCGCATCATGCGCACCTATCGCGCACTCGGCGGGACCACGCCTCCGCCCATTTCCGGGCGCATGCTCGCCGCCCTTCCCGAACGCGCTCCGCACGGCCTTTCCGCCTTGATCCGCGACTTCGGGCTCATGGAGTTTTAGATGACGAAAGAGGAGCTTCTCAATAAAACATCGCTTTTTCTGCTCGATCTCGACGGGACGGTCTATCTCGGCGACGAGCCCATCTTCGGCGTGCCTCATGCGCTCAAAAAGTTGAGGGATTTGGGCAAGCGCCTTGTTTTTCTTACCAACAACTCCTCAAGGACGGCTGCTTCGTATCGGGAAAAACTTTCCCGCCTCGGCCTCTTCGAGAGGGGAGATGAGGTATACACCTCGGGCATGGCTGCCATGGAATATCTCAGGGCGCATTTTGAGGGGGCGCGCGTCTATCTTGTCGCCACAACGCAGGTCCGCGAGGAATTTGTGCGCGGCGGCATTCGCCTCGATGAAGAAGATCCCGACGTGTGCCTGCTCGCCTACGACACAGAGCTCACTTTTGAAAAGATCAAAAAGCTCGACTTCTTTTTGCGCAGCGGCCTTCCCTTTCTCGCGACCCACCTCGACGACGTCTGCCCGACGCCCGCGGGTCCCATGCCCGATGTGGGTTCCTTTCTCGCGATGTTTGAGCGTTCCTCCCACCGCACGCCCGATGCGATCATCGGCAAGCCCTTTTCTCCCATGGGGGAAGCGATTTTGCGCCGCTACGGCGTGGAGCGCGGGCAGGCTTGCATGGTGGGCGACCGCCTCTATACGGATATCCGTTTTGCCAACAATAACGGCTTTTCGTCCATCCTCACGCTTACGGGCGAGACGACGCGGGAAATGTGCGAGAAAAGCGTCGATCGGCCCGATCTCACTTTCGAAGCGCTTCCGGAACTCGTTGAATTTTGACGGTTTGCGTTTACACGCGCGCTACGCGCGGTATATATAGTATAAAGAAAAGAGGTGGCATTATGCAGGAAATGACCCTTCTCGCCCGTTCGCCCGAGCTCGTGTTCGGCCTCTCGGGGGAGATCGATTCCCAAAACGCGGATGACTTTTATGATGAGGTCGTCTCGCAGTACGAAAAGGATCCCGCCGACCTTGTATTCGACTGCACAAAACTTGCGTTCATCGATTCGACGACGCTCGGCACCTTCGTCAAGCTCCTCAAAAAGGTGCAGGCGGACGGCCGCCGTATGAAGCTCAAGGGCCTTCAGCCGAGGCTCAAAAAGCTCTTTGTCATCTGTGCGCTCGATACCATTATGGAGATAGAGGGATGAAGGAGATCGTTTGTATTCGCGTCCCCTTGGGGAGCGAGATCATGACAACCGTCCGTCTCGCGACGGGGGGCGTCTGCGCCCTGCTCGGGATGGATATCGATGCAAGCGAAGACTGCAAGGTCTGCGTCACGGAGAGCCTTCTGCTTCTATTGCACGCGGGCTATCAAAAGGCGGAGCTGACCTTTTCGGAAGAAGAGGGACTGCATATCGCCATCGCAGGCATGGGCGGGCGCGAAGGCGCGGTCTGTGCCCCCGAGGACGAGATCTCGGCGGCGCTTCTGGAGGCGCTTGCAGAGGGCGTGAGCATGGAGAAAGAGGGGGGCGCTTTTTGCAGTGTCTCCTTCCGTTTTGCCGTATAAATGGAAGAGCAGGAACTCTTTGAACGGTATTTCCAAACGGGCGATATTGCACTTCGCAATCAGATCGTCGAGAAGTACCTCTATATCGCCGCGGTGATCGCGAAGAAGTTCGTGGGGCGCGGCGTCGAATACGACGACCTCTATCAGGTCGCCGCGCTTGCGCTTGTCAAAGGCGTGGACCGCTTCGATCCCGCAAAGGGCATCAAATTTTCCACCTTCATCACCCCCACCGTCACGGGAGAGATCAAGAACTACTTCCGCGACCGCTCCCGCCTCATCCATCTGCCGCGGCGGGTGGCCGAGCTACGCACTTCCATCCGCAAGGTCGCCGACGAGATGATCCGCGAGGAAGGCAGATCGCCCACCGTGAAGGAGCTCGCATCCCGCCTGCATGTCTCGGAGGAAGAGATCGTAAGAAGCGCCGAGGCGGGGATCACCGTCTCGCTCGATCAGCCCCCCGAAGGCAGCGACGGGAGCTTCTATGAGATCCTCACCGACCCTTCCGAGAACGAATTCGAAAAATTGGAGAACCGCGACGCGATGGAGGATGCGCTTTCCGCGCTTTCCGAGGCCGAGCGCCGTCTCGTCCGTCTTCGTTTTCAGGAAGAACTCTCGCAGGTGGAGACGGCCCGCCGCATGAATGTCTCGCAGATGTACGTCTCCCGCCTCGAGCGGAAGGTCTTGCAAAAGCTCAAAGAGCGGATGCAGAAGGGGACGGTTGGATGAAGATCTCGGATTTTCTCGGTCTCAAGAAGGAGATCGCTCGCATGTGCCTCTGTCTCAGGGAAGACGGCGTTCCCGAGGAAGCAGTCTTTGCGAGCAGAGTGGTTGCACATGAGCTTCTCACAAATGCCCTCACATACGGCGGCGGGGCGCAATTTTCCTACGAAAAGAGCGGGCAGGAGATCTGCATCGCCGTGCAGGCCGACAGTGCCTTCCGCCCGCCCGAAAAGACGGTTTGCGCCGACCTTTATGCCGAGCGCGGCAGAGGGCTCTATCTCGTGGATGCCCTTTCTCGGCGGCGGGAATACAGCGAGGAGCGCGGCATCTGCGTCTTCATCGATATCTATTGCAAGCACCCGTGACCGCGGGCGCTTTTATTTTTTTCGCATAAGAAAACAGGAGCCGTTTGGCTCCTGTTTTTGCATGGCTTTTTTAGCCGTTGAGGAACTTGAATACCTTGCCGAGAAGGGCGGAGGAGATGTACGGACGGAACTTGCCGAGGCAGGCGAAGAAGGACTTGAAGAAGGCCGAATTGTCGCCGCCGATCTGGTAAGTGGGAAGACCGAAGTCGCCCTTGAGTTTCCCGATGAACAGGTCGCCGAATTCATCTTTCTCGCTCGTCGTGAGGCTGTTGAAGAACGGATCGTAGATGTAGTTCGCAGAAGTATCCACAACGGGTGCGCTTGCCGGCTGAGGTGCGGGCTGAGGTGCAGGTGCGGGTGCGGGCAAAGGCAGAGGTTCGGGTTGAGGCGCCGGCTGAGGTGCAGGTTGAGGTGCAGGCGCGTTATCGGTCGCAAGCTCTGTCGCGGCGCCGCGTACGAGATCGAGCATCATGCGCTCGAATTCCGTCAGCTCGGGCTCGGCAGCGGTCTCTTCGACGGGTTCCGTAGCGGGAGCAACTTCTTCCACGGCCGCTTTCTCTCCTTCGGCGACAGGAGCCACGGGCGCTGCGGGTGCAGCCACGAGGGTCTGGTGCGAAGCAACGGGAACGGGCTGAGGTACAGGCACGCCGACGGGTTGCGGCACGGGTACGCCCACGGGTTCCTTCACCGTCTTGATGATGGGCTGGACGATCGTCTGCGGCACGGGCACCGGCACGGGGACGGGCTGAGGAACGGGTTGCGGTACGGGCACCGGCTGCGGTACGGGAACGGGCTTTTCGATCGTCTGCGTCGCAGGTGCAGAGTCGGGTTTATCCATCGTCTGTCCGACAGCTACGGGCACGGGCACAGGTACGGGCCTTTCCATTGTCTGCCCGACAGGGACGGGTACGGGATGAGGCACGGGCACCGGCTGAGGAACGGGTACGGGCCTTTCCACCGTCTGCGTCACGGGGACGGGGACGGGAACGGGCCTTTCCACCGTCTGCGTCACGGGGACGGGGACGGGAACGGGCCTTTCCACCGTCTGTCCGACGGGGACGGGTACGGGATGAGGCACGGGCACCGGCTGCGGTACGGGTACGGGCTTTTCCACCGTCTGCGTCACGGGTACCGGCACGGGCTGTGCAACGGGTACGGGGACGGGCTTGGTCACTTCTACGGGCACGGGTACGGGTTTCTCGATGGGCTGAGGCACGGGCACCGGCACGGGCTGGGGCACGGGATGTGCGACAGGAACGGGCACGGGAACGGGCTTTTCCACCGTCTGCGTCACAGGGACGGGAACGGGCTGAGGAACGGGTACGGGCACGGGTTTGGGTACGGGTACCGGCTGCGGTACGGGCACCGGTTGAGGAACGGGCTGAGGCACGGGTACAGGTACGGGCTTCGGCACTTCAACGGGGTGAGGAACGGGTACGGGTACCGGCTGAGGAACGGGCACGGGCTGCGGTACGCGTTGCACGACGGGCACGGGTACAGGCAAGGGAACTTGCTGGACTATGGGCTGCTGGGGGTAGTAGGGCGGGTAGGGAGCAGCCGGGGATTGGGGCATTTGAAAAAACATCATGTTGGGCATTCCGGGTTGCTGCGGAGCTGCAGCAGGCGCGGGAGCCGCGGCGGGTGCAGGCGCGGGAGCGGGAGCACCGTAGGGCTGAGGCGCGGCGCCGTAGGGAGCAGGTGCACCGTAGGGTGCGGGAGCGCCATAGGGAGCGCCGTAGGGCGCGTTGTTGATGTTGGTGATGTAGGTAGGGGCGAAGTTGTTCTTCTGCGAGATCGCCTCAAGGCGCGCCTGTTCTTCCGCCTCCTGTTGTTCGAAAAGGGCCGCGTCGCTCTCTTCACGGGCAATGACTCTGAGACGGACGCCGATCGACAGGAAGACGATGAACCCTGCAAGGAGGGAAGCGATGAGAATGATGTTGGCGATAAGCCATCCCGCCTGCGTTCCTGCGAACACATATTGGAAATCATTGAACTGCACGACCGCGATGATGTAGAACACGACGGCCAGAATGAGAAGGAAGCAGAAGCGGGTCGCATCGAACGCATATCCGCGCTTGCCGGCAAAACGGCAGATGGAGACGATCACGTTGAGAAGGAGCAACCAGTAGAGGAAGAACCCGATGATATCAAAGGCGGGATCGGTCGAGAAGTTGGGAAGCGTCCTGATCGCCCCGGCCGAGCACATCGACATCAGGGAGTTCGGATAGGTCATGGCGAAGAAGGCGAGGATCGCAAAGACGAAGCCGAAGATGTTCGCGATCCCGTGCCCCTTGTTGGCAGCGCTGCTCGCGATGGCAAGTACGATCACGCAGAGTGCGGCGATGAGGCAGAGGGACAGATCGAAGGAAGCGAGTGAAAGGCCGCTCTGGCCCTCGCCGACGAGCAGGAACGTGGAGGACACCATCGCGAAGAGGACATAGGTGATCGTGACGATGATCGCGCTCGCAAAAGCACAGGTCTTGGCCGACTTCTTCGAGCAGAAGGAAACGATCATGCATACGACGGAGGTGATCACTGCGATGACGAGGAGGAGCGCAAGCGTGATCTCGAGATAGGTCCAGATCCCCGTGACGCTCGTGACGCTCCCGTTAAAGAGCGATTCGAAAACCGCCCATACGAATGCGAGAAGCGTACCGTCGAAATAGGCGGGAGCAGAAGAAACGGCCTGTATCTTTCCTGCGAAAATCGAAAGAACAGAGCTGAGCATACCGACAAAAAGTCCGCCTACGGCAAGCAAAAAGAAAATGATGCCGAGCGCACGCCAGCCGCCGAAAGAGGGACGGGGCTGTTCTTCGAGGTCGTCGTTTTGATTGATGTTGGACATTTGATACCTCCGGCGCTTTCTTTTGCGAAAGCTTGTTTTCTGCATTATTATATCATGAAGAAATACAGGTGTCAACAATCATCGTGAAAAAATCTCGTTTAATTTGAAAAAAATTATTAGTTTTTGTTACGCGCGCGAGGAAGTTCTTCCGAAAATGGGAAAAACATACAAAACGGCACTGTGGAAGTTGTAAAAATGCGGCTGCAGTGGTATAATGAAACAAAAACGGGAATACGTTCCGAAAGGAGAAGGATATGGCGGAGAAGAAGGATGTTGAAAAAGAGGAGGCCCGTCCCGCGAAAAATGGGAGAAAATGGCCCGTCGCGGTGGGCGCTGCGGCGCTCGCGATCCTCTTTTTTGCCCTCGGATGGGGGACTTTCTGGCTTGCGATAGGCGGAAATGCGAGAGGGCTTCTGTGGGCGGTCGATACGGCGAAGAAGCACTTCTACCGCGATATTTCCGAGGATGAGATCTATGAAGGGCTCTACGGAGGATTGACGGACGCCCTCGACCGCTATTCGCAATTTTTCGACGCGGACGAATACGGCGCGGAGCTCGACCGCACCGCGGGCAAGAGTGCGGGATACGGCATTACCGTCACCACGCAGGGGAGCGATCTGCGCCTCTATGCCGTCGCGGGAAATTCCCCCGCCGAGCATGCGGGGCTCGGGCAGGGCATGTATCTTTTTTCCTTCGGGGAAAGCGAGAAGACGCTGAAGAAGGGAACGCAGCAGGAACTTTCCGCCTTTCTCGACGAAACGGACGGACCCGCGCTTCTTCGTTGCGGCTATGAAGAGGACGGCTCGGATGCGAAAATCTATTCCGTCATGCCTACCTCATACCGCACTTCCTACTGCCTGTATCGCGACATGGGTGGCTCGTATCGCTTCGACCCGACCGATCTCGGCACAAAATTCGAGGTCGGCGAGCCCCTTGAAACAGTCGATGAGAAGACGGCGTATATCCGTCTCGAAAGGTTTTACGGTACGGCGGCGGAGGAGTTCGAGGCCTGCCTTTCGCTCATGAAGGAAGAAAAAAGAAGCAGGCTGATCCTCGACCTCCGCGGAAACGGCGGCGGATATCTGTCCGTTTTGTGCGATCTCGTCTCCCATCTCATGAAGAATGCGCAAGGGGCGCGGCCGACCGTCCTGACCGCCCGCTACCGGGACGGCTCCGAGAGCGCTTATCTCGCTGCGGGGAACGACTTTTCGAGCTACTTCGGGGAGGATTTCGAGCTCTATCTCCTCGCAGACGAGCGCACGGCGTCCGCTTCCGAGAGCCTCATCGGCGCGCTCATCTCCTACGGCACTCTCGACTTTGGCAATATCCTCCTCCGCGGGAGCAGCGAGAGCGCACGCACCTTCGGGAAGGGCATCATGCAGTCCACCTATACCGACCTTGCAGGCAATGCGATGAAGCTTACCGTCGCCGAGATCTTCTGGCCGAACGGCAGAAGCATCCACGCCACGGGGGTGACCGCGGCAGACGGCGCCGTCTGCATCGAGGCGGATTCGCTCTTTTCCGTAAAAGACGATGCGATGCTCTCCGCGCTCTGCACGCGTCTTAACGGACTATCCGAGGCGGGCAAGTAGCGCATCGAGGATATTCTCGCCCGCATCTTCTGAGTGGATCGGTGTGTTTTGTGAAGGCGGTATCACGGGCATGGTACCGTCTTTTTTCATGAGAAGTGAAATCAGCTCACGGTTTTCCCGATAAAATGATAAAAAGGTGCGCAGCTTTTGGGAAAGCTCGGGATCGGAGGATGCGGAAAACAACACAAAAAGAAGGATGATCTCCATAGCATCATGGTATGCGGCGAACACAAAAGCCGTTCACCGCATACCATAAAAACGTGAGGTGACTATGGGAGATTTCGCAAGTTACACGCCCAAGGGCGGCAAAAAACAGGAAGCCCTTCCCCCCGAAGAGCTGCAAAACGTGCAAAACATCGTGAGCGCTTTCCGCGGGAAGAGCGACCCCGAGATGCTCAGGGCGATCTACGCGCAGGCCGTCGATGGGAAGAAGAAGGGCACGCTGACAAACGATCAGATCGACGCATTTTATGCCCAGCTTTCCCCCCTTCTCGA
>CANQCA010000039.1 GCA_947589585.1 uncultured Clostridia bacterium | reverse complement strand
AAGGGCGCTTCGGCCGCATATCTTCCCGCAACGGACGGCCTCAATGTAAAGCTCACCCTCGACTATCGTATTCAGGCCGCCGCAGAAGATGTGATGGAGCGGGCGCTCATCGAAAACAATGCGCTCGGCGTGCGCGCCGTCGTTCTCGATCCCAACGATTTTTCCGTGCTCGCCATGGTGAATTTGCCTTCCTACGATCTCAACGATATCCCGCGAGACGATATGGACGCTTTGAATTCGCTCTCCCGCAACCGCCTCGTCTCGGATGTGTATGAACCGGGTTCCACCTTCAAGATCGTTACGGCAGCGGCGAACATCGAGGAATACTTAAAGGGCAATCCCAAGGCTTTTTCCCCGCAGCATATCTTCTCGAGCGCACGCACCCGCATCGTCGACGGCACGACCATCCGCTGCTGGAGCGACCATAAGAACGGCAAACATTCCAACGAGACGCTCGCCGAGGCTTTGAACAACAGCTGCAACCCCTGTTTTGTGGATATCGCGCTCTCGCTGGGAAAGGAGACGTTCTACGACTATCTTTCCGCCTTCCGCTTCGGAAGGGCGACGGGCGTGGACTTTTCGGGGGAAGCGATCGGCATGCTCCTTCCCGAGAGCACCCTCCGCGATTGCGACTTTGCCCGCATCGGCTTCGGGCAGTCCATCGCCGTCACCCCGCTCCAGCTCGCCTGTGCGGCGTCCTCTGCCGTCAACGGCGGCTACTACTACGCGCCCCGCATCGCCTCGGAGATCTATTCGGACGACGGTTCCGTCCGCGAGAAGATCGCCCCTTCTCTTTTGGGAAGGACGGTGAGCGAGGAGGCATCTTCCATGCTTTCCTCGATGCTCGAAGGGGTCGTGAGGGATGGGAGCGGCAAGCACGCCTATATCGAGGGCTACCGCGTGGCCGGCAAGACGGGCACCGCCCAGAAGTACGAAAACGGCGTCATCGCACAGGGGAAGTATGTCTCCTCGTTCATCGGCTATTTTCCCGCGAATGCGCCGCGCTATTTAGCGCTCGTCATCATAGACGAACCGCAGGGGAGCTACTACGGCTCCACCGTCGCGGCGCCCTGTGCAAAAGAGATCTTCACATCTATCATCGACATCATGAATCTTTCGCCCGTGGAGGGGTGAGCTATGAAACTTTCCGATCTCGCAAAAGAAACAGGGGGGACTCTCGTCGGCGGGGACGCCGAGATAAAATCGCTCTGCACCGACAGCCGCGTCGCAGGAGAGGGGGATCTCTTCTTCTGTTACCGCGGAACGAGCGTCGATTCGCACGCGTTCGCACCGGATGCGCAAGCGCGGGGCGCCGCGGCCGTCGTCTGTGAGCGGGAGACAGAGCTTGGCATTCCGCAGCTTGTCGTAAAGGACGGAAGGGACGCGATGGCGAAGATCGCCGCGGCATTTTTCGGCCATCCCGAGAAAAAACTGCATCTTATCGGCATCACGGGGACGAACGGCAAGACGACGACCGCACATATGCTCTACTTCATCCTGCGTGCGGCGGGAAGAAGGGCGGGGCTCATCGGCACGCTCGGCGCCCGCTACAAGGACGTCGTCCTTCCTCCCGCACTCACGACGCCCGATCCCGTCTCCCTCTTTTCCCTGCTCGCCGATATGGCTGCGGCGGGGACGCAATACGTCGTCATGGAGGTCTCCGCGCACGCCCTCGCCCTCAAGAAGACGGGGCCCATCCTCTTCGATCTTGCCATCTTCACCAATCTCACGCAGGACCATCTCGATTTCTTCGGGGATATGAAGAGCTACGGAGAGGCGAAAAAGCTGCTCTTTACGAAGGCGCGCTGCCGCGAGGCGATCCTGAGCAGCGACGACGACTTTTCGCGTGAGCTCTCGAAAGAGGTCCCCGTGACGACTTACGGGCTCGAAAGCCCCGCCGATTGCTTTGCGATCGTCGAGAGCGAGATGCTCAAAGGGTTCCGCCTCCTTCTCAATCTCGAAGACGAGCTCGTGGAGACGCAGCTGCCACTCACGGGCAGACACAACATCTACAACGCCCTCGCCGCCGCGACTGCCGCAAGAAAGCTCGGAGCGTCGCCCGAAGCGATCGCCGAGGGGCTCGCAAAGACCGTCGTCGAGGGAAGGCTCGAGCGGGTGGGAAGCCATGCAGGCGGGGAGATCTTCGTGGATTTCGCCCACACCCCCGACGGGCTGGAAAAGTCGCTCGAGGCGCTTCGCCCGCACTGCCAAAGAAGGCTCATCCTCCTCTTCGGGTGCGGGGGGAACCGCGACAGGGGGAAGCGTCCCAAGATGGGCCGCATTGCCGCCGAGCACGCCGACTTTTGCGTCATCACGTCGGACAATCCCCGCTACGAGGATCCCGCCGCCATCATGGCGGAGATCGCTTTGGGCTTTGACGGCGTCTCCGACGAATATGTGGAGATCGAAGAGCGGGAGGAGGCGACAAAGTATGCGATCGGCATGCTCGAAAAGGGGGACGTCCTTCTCATCGCGGGAAAGGGCGGCGAGCATGAACAGGAGATCATGGGGATAAAATATTCCTATAACGACCGGGATATCGTCCGCTCGGTCCTGGAGAAGCTCTGATGCGCGGTCCCATTTTTTGTTTTTTGCTGGCCTTTGTACTCTCCGCCGCGTTTTGCGCGGCGGCGATCCCCCTTCTCAAAAAACTTGGAGCGCGCCAGCCCATTCTCTCCTATGTGAAGGAGCACAAGGATAAGGGGGGGACGCCGACGATGGGCGGGCTCGCCTTTATCCCTGCCGCCGCGCTTGCCGCCCTTATTTTTTGCGGATGGGGGGACAAGCCCTTCCGCGTCGCCCTCGCCGTGGGACTTGGGTACCTTCTCGTCGGCTTCCTCGACGACATGCTCAAAAAACGGCGACACGACAATCTGGGCCTTCGTCCCTGCCAAAAGACGCTCTTTCAACTCGCGGTGGCGATCATCGCGAGCGTCTATTGCTGCCTCGAAGGCATGACCGTGCTCTCCCTTCCCTATACGAAGATATCCTTCGATATCGGCTGGTGGATGCTTCCGCTCGGCATCTTTGTGTTCGTCGCGACGGTAAACTCGGTCAATCTCACCGACGGCCTCGACGGCCTCGCGGGCTCCGTGTGCATCTTCTTTTTTCTCACGCTCGGAACGCTCATCTCTTTGCAAAACGGGGGCGTATCCTCCGTCTTGTGTTTTTGCCTCGTGGGCGCACTCGCGGGCTATCTCCTCTTCAACACGCCGCGCGCGAGCGTCTTCATGGGGGATACGGGCTCGCTCTCCCTCGGGGGCTTCGCGGCGAGTATCGCGCTCTTTTCGGGAAACGCTCTCGTCATCCCCATCGCGGGCGCGGCTTTTGTACTTTCAAGCATATC
The DNA here is from genome assembly GCA_947589585.1 of uncultured Clostridia bacterium. Taxonomy (GTDB): domain Bacteria; phylum Bacillota; class Clostridia; order Christensenellales; family Borkfalkiaceae; genus Gallimonas. The sequence continues at coordinate 9,779 of CANQCA010000039.1, read as the reverse complement.
TGTCATCCTTCAAGTAATATACTATAAAAAAACGGGCAGACGGATCTTCCGCATGGCGCCCATCCACCACCACTTTCAGGAGAAAGGTTACTCGGAGGCCAAGATCTCCTATACCTATGCCATCCTGACTGCCGTGCTCGGTGCGACGCTTCTTCTTCCGTTTGCCTGATCTCCGCCGTCGGGCGGGGAAAGGAGTTGAAGTATGTTATTTGAAAGGCAGGTCTTTCTCGTTGCGGGGCTCTCCCGCTCAGGCGTTTCGGCGGCACAGTATCTTGTATCCAAAGGCGCGCAGGTCTATCTCTACGACGACGTCGATGACGAAAACGTGCGCGCGGCGCAGGCGGAGCTTACGGGGCTCGGCTGTATTTTTATTCCCAAGGGTGAACTCGAAGAAAAGAGCGACCGGTGCGATATCCTCGTCCTGAGCCCCGGGATCCCCGTCGACCACCCGCTTCCCGTCTCCTTCCGCCGTGCAGGGAAGCGCATCATCGGCGAGGCCGAACTCGGTGCACTCGCCCTCACGACGCCCTGCATCGCCGTGACGGGAACGAACGGCAAGACGACGACCGTCACCATGCTCGAAGGCATTTTCAAAGCGGCAGAGAAAAAGGCGATCTCCTGCGGGAACGTTGGCCGCCCGCTCACTTCCTGTCTCTTGGAACTTGGCACGGACGGGGTCGCGATCGCGGAGATCTCTTCCTTCCAGCTCGAAACGCTCTATTCTCTCCGCCCGCACGTCGCCATCGTGCTCAACGTCACCGAGGACCACTTGAACCGCCACTACACCGTCGAAAATTACATCTATCTCAAATCCCGTATTTTGAAGAACAGCGCGGAGAGCGAATACGCCGTTTTGAACTACGACGACCCCGTTTGCCGCACCTTTGCCGAAAAGACCAAGGCGAAGGTCGTCTGGTTCTCAACCGTCTCTCATGTCGCGGGAGGGTATCTCGCAGACGGGTATTTCTGCTTTCAGGGGGAGCGGGTATGTGCGGAGAGCGAGCTCTCCGTCGAGGGCAACCACAACCGTATGAACGCCCTCGCGGCCATGTGCGCCGCCAAGCTTTTCGGCATTTCCAACGGTGCCATTGCGGCGGGGCTCAAGTCCTTTCGCGGCGTCCGCCATCGCCTGCAAAACATCGGGCAGCTCGGCGGCGTCACCTTCATCGACGACTCCAAGGCCACAAACGTGGATTCCGCCGTGCAGGCGATCGCGAGCGTGAAGGGGGAGAGCGTGCTCCTTCTCGGCGGCAAGGATAAGGGCTATTCCTACGAACCGCTCTTCGACGCGATCAAAAACTCGGGCGTCGTGCATGCCGTCATCTATGGGGAAAACGCCTTCCGCATTCTGAGCGCCGCCCTGAAGCGGGGCTATACTTCCGTCACCCTCTGCCGTCCCTTCGATATGGCGGTGCGCGTGGCCTATCTCACGGCAAAGCGGGGGCAGAACGTGCTTCTCTCTCCCGCATCGGCGAGCTTCGACGCCTTCAAGAGCTATGAAGAGCGCGGGGAGCGCTTTTATGAGATGCTCGGACTTCTTCGCCGCGAGAGCGGGCAAACGGACGTGGATACGCCCGGGGAGAACGGGGGAAGGGAGGATGCCGAAGCGTTTGAATAAGCAGGCCTCCGTATCGGCGGGTGTACACGACAAGTTTTCCGCAAGCGGGAAGGGGGACCTTCTCTTCCTCGGGGCCGTCGTGCTCCTTGTAGCCTACGGGCTCGTCGCGGTGTATTCGGCGAGCAGCTACAATGCGGAGGTGCAGTACGGCGATGCGTTCTTCTTTTTCAAGAAACAACTCATCGGCTTCGTGCTCGGGCTCGCGGCCATGGCGGGAATTGCCTTTTTCGACTATCGCAAACTCAAAAAGGTCGGTCTTCCCGCACTCATAATATCCCTCGTGCTCCTCGCTCTCGTCTTTGTGCCGGGAGTGGGAAAGTCCAACTATGGCGCGACACGCTGGATCGGGATCGGCGGCTTTACCATCCAGCCGTCCGAACTCGCCAAATACGGCTTCATCCTCTTCACGGCGGGATATTTTGCGAAGGACCCCGCGCGGCTGCGCACCTTCAAGGGGATGCTTCCCATCCTCGGGGCGGGCATTGCCATCTGCATCCTCATCATGCTCGAACCCAATATGTCGGTCACAATGTGCGTGGGCGCGATCATGGTGGGCATGCTCTTTCTCGGCGGGATCCCGAAAACTTCCATCGCGCTCCTTTGTATTCCCGTCGTATTCCTCGTGCCCGCACTCATCCTTGCCGAGCCGTACCGTCTGCGCCGCCTTTCCGCCTTCATGGATCCTTGGGCTTCGCCGCAGGCGGAAGGGTACCAGCTCATCCAATCGCTCTACGCTCTCGCAAACGGGAAATTCTTCGGTACGGGACTCTTCCGCTCCCGCCAGAAATATCGCTTTCTTCCCTTCTCGGAGAGCGATTTCATCCTCTCGGTCATCGCCGAGGAGACGGGCTTTTTCGGAGTGCTCCTTCTCTTTGCCGTCATCGGATTTGTCGTATACAGGGGATTTAAGATCGCGTTTGCCTGCGATAATTTCTACGGCTATATGCTCGCGGCGGGGATAACGCTCGCCTTTGCCGTGCAGTCCTGCCTCAATGCCCTCGTCGTGAGCGGGTGTATCCCGCCGACGGGCCTGCCGCTTCCGCTCATCTCGGCGGGGAATACTTCCCTCGTCGTGACGATGGCCGGAATGGGGCTCGTCTTTGCCGTTTCAAGGCACAACGGAAAGAGAAAATTCATAGGATATACTACCAAATAAAAGAATACGGATACCCGACTTTTCGGGTCTTTCCGTGTTTTGCGAAATACATAAGGAGAGACCTATGGATAAATTGGTCATAGACGGCGGGAGGAAGCTCTACGGAAAGCTCTTGGCGCAATCGGCGAAGAATTCCGTTCTGCCCCTTCTTGCCGCTTCTATTTTGACGGACGAGCGGGTGACCATCTTCGATGTGCCGGCGATCTCCGATGTTTCCTGCATGGCGCAGATCCTGCGCGAGCTGGGCGCAGAGGTGAATTTCTCGGGCGGGGACGTGGTCATCGACAGCGCGAAGGCGACGGAGCACCGCATCTCCTCTGCACTGACGAGGGAACTCCGTTCCTCCGTCTTCATGCTCGGTTCGCTGCTCACAAGGTTCCGCCGCGCCGCCTGCGCCTATCCGGGCGGGTGTGAGATCGGGCTCAGGCCCATCGACCTCCACCTCAACGCCCTGAAACGCATGGGGGCAAGGATCGAGGAACGGGAGGGCTACATCCTCTGCTCCTGCGATGTGCTCAAAGGCGCGGAGATCGCCCTCGATTTTCCGAGCGTGGGCGCCACGGAAAACATCCTTCTCGCGGCCGTCAAGGCGGACGGTACGACGCGCATCGAAGGTGCGGCAAAGGAACCCGAGATCGTGGACCTGCAACAATTCCTCAATGCGATGGGGGCGAAGATCGAGGGAGCGGGCACGGATACCATCGCGATCGAGGGGGTGGAACGGCTCCGCGGCATAGAGTACAGGCCTATGAAGGATCGCATCGAGGCGGGGACCTACCTTCTCGCCTGCGCCGTCTGCGGCGGCGAGGTGGAGGTCGAAGGGGTCAGACCCGATTGCCTCGGATTACTTTTACATAAATTACGCGAAAACGGTTGCAAGATCCATACAAAAAATGATAAAATAAGATTAGCGAGCGGGGGACGCCTCAAATGCAACAGAAAGATCGAAACGATGCCCTTCCCGGGCTTTCCCACCGATCTTCAGGCGCAGGCGACGGCGCTCAACGCATCCGCCGAGGGCTGTGCGCGCATCGTGGAGAACCTCTTCGAAACGCGTTACAAATATGTGCCGGAGCTGAGGAAAATGGGCGCCGACATCGAAGTGGACGGAAGGAACGCCTTCGTGCGCGGCGTCGCAAGGTTGCACGGCGCGAGCGTGACCTGCGGGGATCTGCGCGGCGGGGCCGCCCTCGTCATCGCGGCGCTCGGTGCGGAGGGTGTGAGCGACGTCCTTGACCTTTCCCATCTCGACCGCGGCTATGCGGGGCTGAGTGAGAACTTAAAAAGTCTCGGTGCGAACATCAGGCGCGTGCGCGTCTGAGGGGCAAAAGGAGTACCAATGAGGACCAAAGTGAGAGTGATCTTATCGACGCTTGCAGCCCTTCTTCTTTTGGGGGCGGCGATCGCCGCAGGTTTGAACGCCGTATTCACGGTGACCTATGTGCGCGCCGATTTTTCCACATTTTCCGAGGACGGGAACCGCGACGCGGCCGAGCTCAAACAAAAACTCGATGCCTTCGTCGGCAAAAGTACGACCTTCCTCGATCTCGACGAGGTCGCCGAGACCGTCAAAGAATATCCTCACTTTACGGTGAGTTCGCTAAAAAAGGGTTTTCCCTCGACGGTGGAGATCTCCATCCTCGAGCGCGAGGAAGTCTATGCCTATGCCGCCGCAGACGGGAGCTACACTTTCCTCGACGGGGAGGGGAAACATCTTACGGACGGCAACGCGTCCATCAAAAACCGTGCGGGCGGGGAGAATATCCTTCTCGAGAACTTTTCGTTGCAGATCTCCCAAACGGGGGAAGCGGAGGGGGAATATTTTTCCGAGCTTCTCTCTGTGATGGGAAGTTTTGCGAAGACCTTTTCCGAGCTCCGCGCCAATATCGTCTCCGTCTCCCTCGGGCTGGGAACGGCCGACCGTGAGAACGTCATCTTCCGCATCGGCATGAAAGAGGGGGTCACCCTCGTTCTCGTGAACCCTTCCTCTCTTCCCGAAGAAAAGGCCGCGCTCGCCATTGCACGCTACGCCGCGCTCTCGGATGAGAAACGGCTCTACGGGCTTATCACTGTCTACGAGACGGCGGACGGCATGATCGGCTCGGACTACACCTCCCACGACCCCTTCGCATAAAAAGTTTACAGCAAACACCGCCCCCGCGGGCATGCCCGCGGGGGCGACGCTTTATTCTGCGGTACGCATTCCGATGGCGCACTGCTTCGATATGACGCCGCTGCGCCCGACATGGTCGGGCTTTTTTTCGTGTCTCGTGAAATAATTCGTGCAACTTTCTTGACATGGGGGGCCGCGTCTGTTATAATAGTATACACATACGCGCATAGCGCGTGCAAGAGGAAGCATATGAGTCGCAAAAGCGTAGCGGTGTTGGATATCCGTTCCTTCGAAGTCTCCGTCGTTGTCGGAGAGAGGGGCGTCAACAACACTTTTGTTTTCAAAGGGAGCAGGACCGAACCCTACGACGGATACGAGGGCGGCGAATTTTTCGACGTACCCAAGCTCAAGGATGCGATCATCCGCGCGCTTTCTGCCGTAGAGAAGGCCACGAGCCGGCGGATCCGCGAACTGTATATCGGCGTTCCCGGGGAATTTTCCACGGTGCTTCCGCGCGAAGTGGAGACGGGGTTTCCCAAAAAACGCAGGATCACGGAACGAGAAGTGCGCGAGGTATTCGAAAAGGGGAGATCGGAGCTTGAAGGCCATCGCCTCATCCGTGCCACGAGCATGATCTTCGTCACGGCGGATAACCGCCGCGTCGTCGATCCGATCGGGCTCATGTCCACCTCGCTCGACGGCGTACTCTCCTACTTTTATTGCACGGATTATTTTGCGGAGACGATGGAAAAGATGTTTACACCCATGCGCATCTCCGTTAAATTTCTGCCCACCTCCTTTGCGATGGCTACCTATCTCATTTCGGGGGAGACGCGGGATGAATATGCCATCTTCCTCGATGCGGGCTTCCTCTCCTCGACGATCTCCATCGTCCTCGGCGGGGGCGTGCTTGCCCAGCAGACGTACTGGGTCGGCAAGGGGCAGATCGTGGCCCTTCTTATGGAAAAGTTTTCTCTTCCGCTCGACGCAGCGACGGCTCTTCTCGCAAAGGCCAATCTCTATTCGCGGGGCGGGGAGGGGAAGATGGAATTCACCTATCGCTCTCTGACTTGCGAGATCGATACCGCTCTTCTCAACGAGACGGTGAAGGAAGGGCTCGATAAGCTATGCGAAGCCATCGGGGGCTTTCTCGAGAATTGTTCGGGGAGAGAGCTCGACTATAAACCGCTCTACATTTCGGGGGAGGGGCTCTACGAGATCCGGGGAGCCCTTGAGCACATCACGCAGCGCATCGACCGCGACAGCGAGATGATCTTCCCCGATCTTCCATACTACAACAGGCCTACGATGAGTTCGCGCATCGCCCTCGTCGATATGGCATACGAGGATCACTGCAAAAACAGTGTATTCTCCCGTTTATTCAACGCTTTCGGAGGTTAAACATGTATAACGATAACGTTCCTTTTCTCGGTGACGACAGGGTATCGTCCCGTGAAGAATATAAGCAGCAACCCTATCAGGAGATCGTCTCGAGCGGGATCCCCAAGATCAGGGTGATCGGCGTGGGCGGCGCGGGGAATAACGCCGTCAACCGCATGATCGAGGCGGGCATCAAGAGTGCGGAATATATCGCCGTCAATACCGACGCGCAGATCCTTCTCTGCAACAAGGCGCCCGTCAAGATCCAGATCGGCGTGAAGCGCACCAAGGGGCTCGGCGCAGGTGCAGAGCCCGAAGTGGGGCGCGAAGCGGCCGAGGAGAGCAAGGAGACGCTCGCCCGCGCCATCGACGGGACAGACCTTCTCTTCATCACCGCCGGAATGGGGGGCGGCACGGGAACGGGCGCGGCGCCCGTCATCGCCAAGCTCGCACGGGACAAGCAGATCCTCACCGTCGCCGTCGTTACCGAGCCCTTTAACTTCGAGGGCAGAAGGAAGATGGATAATGCCTTGAAGGGCATCGACAATCTCAAAAAGTATGTCGATACCCTCGTCATCATTCCCAACGAAAAGATCCGCACCGTCGTCGATAAGAGCGCGACCGTCAACGAGGCATTCGCCGTCGCCGACGACGTTTTGCGCCAGGGTATCCGCGGCATCGCCGACCTCATCGTGACGCCCGGGCTCATCAACTGCGACTTCGCCGACGTGCGCACCATTCTCAAAGACCGCGGACTCGCACACATGGGCGTGGGGGTCGCGAAGGGGGAGAACCGCATCACAGAGGCCGTCAAGCTCGCCGTCAACAGCCCCCTCCTCGAGACGACCATCGAGGGCGCGACGGGCATCATCATCAACGTCGTTGGCGGTAAGGACCTCACCCTCGAGGAAGTGACGAAGGCGATGGAGCTCATCCACGGCGTCGTCGACTATAACGCCATGATCATCCCCGGGGCATGCATCGATCCCGCCATTCAGGACGAGGTCGAAGTCACCGTCATCGCGACGGGCTTCCCTTCCGCCGAGGAGGGGAACACGCAAGACGCCGTCCGGGCACAGGCACAGGCCTACGACCCCGCTTTTGCATCCAAACAGGCGCCTTCCGCCTATGGGCAGAATCCTTATCCTGCACAGTCTGCCGCCTACGGGCAGAACCCTTATTCCGCACAGTCTGCCGCCTATGGGCAGAACCCTTATTCCGCACCGTCTGCCGCCTATGGGCAGAACCCTTATCCCGCACAGTCTGCCGCCTACGGGCAGGAGGCCTATCCCGCCTCCAAGGCAGGTTATGCCCAGAGCCCTTATGCCAAGGCGCCCGTGAGCCCCTATGCTCAGCCAGCGCCCCACTATCCAGCCCCGCAACAAGGGGAAGCGCCCGCCAAAGCTTTTCAGCCCGTCCGCACGCAGCAGGATGCGCCCGAGACCGGAGCCGAAAAGGACTCCGGCGATGAGAACGACAGCAAGCTTCCGCCCTTCCTCCGCCGCATGATCGGCAAGAAGTGAGCATTGCGTTTGCGGTGCCTTGGGGGGGGGATGTTGCATGACAAAACAAAAGAAAAATTTGCTTTCACTCGAAGAGACGCATACGGCCCTGCTCGGGATCCTCATCAAATTCGATGAGATCTGCAAGAAGCACGGTCTCGAATATTCCATCGCCTACGGCACACTCATCGGCGCCGTCCGCCACAAGGGGTTCATTCCGTGGGACGATGATGTGGACGTCGTCATGACCCGTCCCGAATACGAGAGATTTTATCAAATGGTAAAGAGCGGCGAGATAGATCTCGGCGAACGCTTTGCGCTCAGCGAGGACCGTGGGAAGGAAGCCTTCTATCCCTTCTTGAAACTCATGGACAAGCGCTATTCCATCGAGCGTTTTTCCCAGCGGGAAGTTCCCTATCTCTATGTGGATATCTTCCCCTTGGACGGCGTGCCCGAAGAGGAAGCGAAACTCGAAAAAGCGCGAAAAAAGCGCCTGAAATATAGCGCGATCTTAGCACTTGCAAGGTGGGCGGTGCCCGAAAAGAAGTGGATGCTCATCCTGCGTGCGCTCGGCTTTCCGTTCTATCTCGGCTGCGCACTCTACGGCATGCCGCGCGCCGTGAAAAAGGCGAACGAGAACGCCTTATCCTATGCATTCGAAGAGAGCGAAAACTGCTCGCTCATGTGCTTCGACCGCGAGATGTGGCTTCTGCCAAGGGAGTGCTTCACCCGCTTTTGCGACATTCAATTTGAGGGGCACACCTTCCGTGCGATCGAGGACTACGACAGGTGGCTCAAGGCTGTCTACGGGGACTACATGACCCCGCCCCCCGAAAATAAGCGCGTGAAGCACAATCTCCGCGTGACGGACAAAGGGGAGAACATTTAGCGGACGACGGCTGCCCGCCGAATCAAAGAAGAATTGTTGCCTCCCTCGGGCAAACTATCCGTGAAAGATCCCGGGCAGCCGCATGTTCCGCCTGTGCGCGCGGCGCCATCGACGAAGAGGATATCCACGCCTTCTTCAAGGCGTTCCGAGTCGCCTTCGAAAATAGCGGCGTGCCAATCCCCGTCCTTTATAACACATAAAGAAATTGGGCAAAAGCGTATCTGCACCTTCGCCCATATGCAAAAAACCATGCGTATTCTCATCTGTACAGACAATTTTTATCCCGGGATCGGCGGCACGGAGGCTGCCGTTTTGGGGTATGCGGAAACGCTTACAAAAGAGGGGCATGAGGTGCTTCTCGCCTGTCCGGAGTATGGGGCTGAGAGCGAGAGTGAATATCCCTTCGAAATCGTGCGTTTCCCGTCGCTGCGGGTCATCAAGAACAATCCCATCGTACTTACCCGCCTCTCGCAGAAGAAGTTTCGCCGTCTTTTGGATTTTCATCCCGATATCGTCCATCTCGAAACACTCTCGGGCATGGCAAAGATCGGACTTCGGGCGGGGAAGAAATGCCGTGTGCCCGTCGTCATGACGATGCATACGAAGATCCTCGACGCCTACCGCCAATATCTGCCAGACTTTTTGGCACGTCTCTTTCTTCGTATCGAGATCGCCAAGGTCAAGCGGTGCGACGCGCTCATCACCGTGGCAAACTGTATGCTCGACGAGATAAAAAGTTACGGCTGTGCGCATGCGGATGAGGTGCATGTCATCCGCAACGGCGCCGTGTTCGATAAGCACCCCGCTACAAGGGAAGAGCGCAAAGCGGCGCGCTTTGAGCTCGGCATCGGCGTGGAGGAAAATGTCCTGCTGTTTGTGGGAAGACTTATCCGCTACAAACAGGTGGAATTTGTTCTGCGTGCCCTGAAGATCGCAAAAGAGCGCGGATTTTCCTTCAAATACATCGTCGTGGGGGACGGAGAGGACGCACCTTGCATGCAGAATGCGGCAAAGTCGCTCGGAATCGGAGGCATGGTCAGTTTCGTCGGTGCAGTTTCCGACCGCGAACTCGTGAAAAAATACTATACCGCTGCCGACCTATTTGTGACGGCAAGCATCTT
>CANQCA010000038.1 GCA_947589585.1 uncultured Clostridia bacterium | reverse complement strand
ACGGCGGCAGTTCGTTTGCAGGGATCACCGTCGTCCTCACGTCCGACGTCGACCTTGTGGGCGAAAACTGGACGCCGATCGGCGATGAGGCTCATCCGTTCGCCGGAAATTTCGACGGACAAGAGAAGCAAATCACTTATTCATTTACAAATGAATCTGAGAACGCCTTAAAATACGGCGGATTATTCGGTGTACTTTGTGGCACCGATGAATTGGCAAATCCCCAAAAAATCAGCAATCTCACGCTTAATGTTACGGTTGTTGATAATGGAGGCGACAGCAGAATGGGCGGACTCTCGGGGAAGGCGTATGGCAATATTCTTGTAGAAAAAGTGAATGTAAAAGGTTCCCTCTTCTCCAATAAAATCGCAAGCGGGTTCTTCGGAGACGTCAAACACACAAGCGAAGATGCCGTAAAAAGAGAGAATAAAGCTCATGTTGAAATTCATGATTCCAACAACTATGCGGCTATAAGTGCACCTAAAGGCGTTGGCTTTGCAGCCAACATCAATGGCGACGGCTATGCTAACAATGATACCGGGTTGGATTTCGTTTTGATTGGTTGCGAAAACCATGGAGATATCACATTACCCGAGGGTGCCACAAATGATACGGTGATGGGTGGATTTACAGGGTATTTCCAAGGGAAAAATGAAATCTTTACTCTGACTGATTGCGCGAACTATGGTGATATTACAATTGATATTACCGCCCATATTGGCAAGTTCAGCGTAGGTGGTATTTCCGGTGGAGGCAGAGGTACACATTATTATACCAATGTTGTCAATGAAGGAACAATTACGGTAAAAGATAATGAATCTGTTGAGTCGGTCAAAACAAAAAATATTGTCGGCGAAATCGGCGGTCTTATCGGTAGTGCAAGCGGTGCGAAACATCTCAAGCATGTTGAGAACAATGGCGATATCTTAATTACAACAATCAACCAAAGGGATTACGGCGTAGGAGGCTTGTTTGGACAAGGGAACAGCGGCACGCTTGAAGTTGACGCCAATGATGCGGGCGCGCATAGCATTGTCAAGTGCACGATTAAGATAGACTCCACATCCGATGTAGAGGCAACGAATTACAGAGTGGTCGGTGCCATTACAGGGTATGACGCGAATGCGGCGACCAAGATCGAGAACACCGATATCACCGTTACGCTTTCCCCCAAGAGCGAGCTGAACTATGGCCTGGCAGGGCAAGGTAACGAATTCACACATACGGACACCAAATACGATAACATCAAAAATGTATCGTTCAAACTCACAAGCGATGAGTACACTTCCACAGTCAACTGGGACGGAGAAGGTAACGTAACTGTAAAGGTAACGTAACTGTAACTACATCAGAAGACACAAAAAGTTGACGGGATATACGCCGTAGGCTTCGTACCGTGAGAAAATATGCTCATGGGAAAACCTGTTCGAGATGAATGGCGATAAGATATCGTATAGCACAAAACCACAACGACGGCTGAGGGATTACCTCGGCCGTTTTTTTTGCGGCAAAAAGCGTTCGTTCCCTATTGCCAAACCTCTGATTTTATGATATACTGAAAATGGTATTCTTTTGGAGGATCGTTATGAGGAAAAAATTTTTGTGCGTGCTGCTTGCCTTCGCGCTATGCCTTCCCATCGCGGGCTGCGGCATCGACAAGCCGAGCGGGACGAACACACCCGATGTGCCCTCGCATACGCACAGCTATTCGTGGGCGGGCGACGAGACCCACCATTGGAGGGCGTGCAGCGGCTGTGAACAAACGGAAGACTATGGCGTACATATCGACGCCGACGCAAATGCCGTGTGCGACATCTGCCAAAAAAGCATTACCATACACCCCGATGACGGACATGGTAGCGGCGAAGAAGGTGAAGGCGGCGAGGATAGCGGCGGTGAAGGCGGCGGCGAACAGCAGCAGCCCCCGCAGGATTTCCCCGCACAGGCAGGGCAGGACGAAAAGGATTATTACCTCGTCGGCACGCTCGGCGCCTTCGGCATGAATTGGCAGGAGGCTTTTTGGGAAGATCTCAAATTCGCCCGCTGTAAGGACGTAGACGAAGATGGGCTCACCGTCTATATCCAGGAGATCGATCTTCTCGAGGGCGATAAGTTCAAAGTCGTCAACAACGGCGGTGCAAATTACTATGACGGCTCTTTCGATTTCACCTTTGTGAAGGGCGGCGACGCCTTCTCGAAATTCATGCAATCGGAAGGCGTCGGCAAGAGTATCGTCCTTCTGCCCGGGAATGAGGGAAGATACAGGGTGACCCTGCACACGCACCCCAAGGACGCCGCGCAGAGCTATGTTGCGCTCGACTACGTCGGTCCCCTCTCGGAAAAACCCGCCGACCCCGTGGATCCCGTCGAACCCGAACACACACATGCTTTTGCCGAGGATTGGTCGTCCGATGCCGCTTACCACTGGCATGCGGCGACGTGCGGGCATACCGTGTCCAAGGATAGGGCGCAACATACGTTCTCGAACGGCGTCTGCACGGTGTGCGGATACGGCAATCCCCCGAAGGAAGACGACCCCGTCGGTGGCGGCGATGAACAGGACGAGACCGCATTTGAGTTCGGCGACAGTATCAGCCGCCAGAACGACGCATTCTATAAGGATTATTCTGCCGAAGATAAGGAGCTCTACTACGCCCTCTGGAAGGAGACGGCTTCGGTGAGCATCAAGGTGGATATCACCCCCTATGAACTCTTTAAGCTCAACGATCAGGCGAGAGGCCCGCTCGACGTGCAGGAGACTTACAGAAAGTGCAACCTCACAATCACCGTGAACGGCAAAGATTACTACTATGAAGAGGTCGGCATCCGCATGCGCGGCAACACTTCACGCACGGATTTCTGTGACCAAAACGGAAATATCTACAACTTCGTGCACTTCCGCTTCTCCCTCTCCGAGACCTTCGACGGCGACGAATATAAGGCGGGTTCATGGGGCGAAGGGCTCTACCACGATTGGTCGAACGATGCCGAAGGCAGGGCAGAGCGCAAGGACCGCGCCTTCGCCACGATGGAGAAGTTCTACTATAAGTGGAATAAGAACTACGACCAGACCTACATCCGCGAAGTTTATACGAACCGCATGTTCCAGGCCTATGGCATCCTCGCCCCGCACATCACCCTCACCCAGTTCTCCGTCCTGCAGAACGGCAAAATGGAGAGCCTCGGCGTGGGCAACCTCTACGAGACCATCGACAAGGCGTTCATCAAGCGCAATTTCGATAAGGCGAACAAGGGCGGCGACCTCTATAAGTGCTCCTATCTGGGCTCTCCCGCCGATCTTACGAGTTTGAACGGCGTGGGGCTCATAGACGGCTCAACCTATGAACTCAAGACCAACGACGACCCCGAAGATTTCAACAATCACAAATACCTGCAGGCCTTCGTCGATATGCTGAAGATTCGCGATCAGAATGCCTTCATGCAACAGCTCGAGAGCATGACCGACATGGACTATTTCGCCCGTTTCGAGGCGGTGAACTATCTCGTCGGCAACCCCGACTGCATCCGCAACAACGCGAATAACTATTATTTGTATTTCACCCCCGCGGGCAAGGCGTACCTCATCCCCTACGACTACGACCGCTGCTTCGGCATCAACAAGGATTGGAACCCCTGGGCGGGCATGGTGTACGCCGATCCCTACACGCTCGATACCACATGCGGCGGGTGCAACAATCCCCTCTACACGCGCACGATCCTGGAGAGCGGCATCGGGAAGTATCAGACGATGTATAAGAATTGGCTGCAAAAAGTTCTCGACGGAAAGTGGTTCACCTACGAAAACTTCAAGCCTCTCTATGAGAGCTATAAGTCGGTCTACGGTCTCCTCACTTCTCCCTCGAAGAATTTGAGGCTGACCGGCCGCGCCATCGATACCTCCCGCTTCGTCTTCAGCGAAGGCGGTACGAAGGACTTCGGTAGCACTTGGGAGAATATCTCTATGAAGGATTACATGGACGCGAAACGTCAAACGGCACTTTCAAATATCGGCCGGATCTGAGGCGGCATAGCATACGGGCGGAAGGGAAACCCTCCCGCTCGTTTTTTTCTTGTATCATGTTATATTGCATGCGCATCTCGAACATGGTATGGCCGTTTTTGCTCAAAGCGACAAAAAACCCGTAAATTTGTATCCTTTGCGCTCTACCTCCCATCAAAGACGTGGATGCACCTGCATTCTTCTACACAAAAACAGCCTAAAACGCCGCTGAAATACGTCCCCGTATCGAGGTGGATCTTATAGTAGTCGCGGACATGGTCCCCCCGTTTTCCGTCCCGAAGGTAACATTGGATGCGCGGGGGAAGCCCCAGATTGATGGTGGGCGTGTGCCCGAAGAAGACGCACTTCCCGCCCAAAGGCTTCACATCGGGCTCTTTGAAAATGCGGTCGTAGACGAGCTGTTCGCGCGTCGCCTTCCCGACGGGCAGCATTCTTCCGTCCCCGAGAAGGGGCACGCCTGCATGCACGCAGAGGAAATCTTCCCCCTCATAGAAATAGCGAAGCGCCTCGAAGCGGTCCACGGTATCCCAATCGAGAAGCGTTCCGTCGTCGGGGAAATAAGCCTGCAGATCTTTGAGAACGCCCTCGTAGTCCTCCGTCTTTTGCATGAGCGACCAATAATATTTGAGAAAATTGTACTCATGGTTCCCCGCGAGGAGCAGCGCGTTCTTCATGGAAAAAAGAAGGCGGGCGAGACGGATGGAATGCCTGCCCTTCTCGATCATATCCCCGCAGGAGATGAGCGTATCCCCTGCCGAAAATTTAATTTTCTCCATGAGCGCGCAAAACAGCTCGTATTCGCCATGGATATCCGAAAGTATATAGGTCATTTTCTTTTCGTCCCCCGTATCGGACACCTATCGCACATCGGTCCTTCAAAAGTATTTGAAAGCATTTCCAAGCAAAAATGAGGGGGTTCCCCTCATTTTTGCTCGCCGGTGGATTTGTCGGTGTCAAATCCGCACCCGCCCACCCTGTGCGTATTTGCTTGTTATGGTGGACCTGCGGAGAGTTGCGCCTTTGGCGGCGCGCCCCGGTGCACAGCCCACCGGGCTGATGCAGTTTGCGGCATACTTTTATGTATTCCTACAATTCGCCCGCAAACCGATTGCTCCCGCAATCGCCTCCACCCTCAACTCTCCGCAATAGTCGGAGTTACACCACGCGAACGAGCGGGGTAAAAGCCCCGCCCGTTCGCATGGTGGACCTGCGGAGAGTTGAACTCCGGTCTTACAAGGTTCAGACGCGGACACTACACGCTTAGTCCGTGGTCGATCTCGCCCAAGAAAAGTCCGCGGACAAACTCGCCTTGGGCATACCCCCGAAATTCATCGCACGGCGGGGGAGGTCCGCCGCCCTGCAACGTTCCCTACAAAATTACGCCCTATCCGCAGCCGTAGGCCTCTGCGGGAGGACGGGGCTTAAATCGTTTAAGCCGCAAGCGCAAGGCGGCGAGCCGAAGCTCTGCGCGCGGTTGCGCGTCTGCTGGATTTTTCGTCAGCATTTATAAAGGTTTCCGTTTTTACGGAGCCGAGCCTCCGGCGTGCGTCCGACGAGATCCGCTTGCAATCGAATCCGTAACAGGCCCATGGATTTCGTCTCTAATATTGTATAATCGAAAAGTGCGTTTGTCAACCGCTTGGAGACGTAATTTATGGAAATTTCTTTTTCGGCCTCAAAGAGCGTTGACAGCCCGCTTCCTTCCGTGATAAAATATTTTCAAAACGGAGGAAAAAAACATGACTTGTAAACAATGCGGGAAGCAGCTTCCCGAGGGATCCAACTTCTGCTTTGCATGCGGCGCACCCGTTGCAGTTGAAACGGAAGCCGCAGAGCCCGAAAAGCAACCCATAGAAAGGGCAGAGGAGCCCGTCGCAAAAGCGGCGGGACCCGAATCCGAGGCCGAGAAAGAGGCCGCTCCCGCCCTCAAAAAGAAAAAGGCTTGCTCGCTCGGGTGCGCGTGCAAGGGGCTTCTCGACGACCCCGCACTTTTTGTCGGCCTTCTGCTCACCTGCATCGCCTTCGTCGCGGGGATCGTCCTTCTCTCCATCTCGCTTGCGAGCGTTTTGCCGGCGGGATACGGCATCGACTTTCTCGTTATCCTTCCGGCGTTTGCCGCGCTGATCCTCAACATCTTCCTCTTCTGCAAGGCAAGGAAGGAAGGCGCAAAGGGCAAGAAACTTCTCACCCTCATCGCCATCTGCATCGCGGCGTTCGTGCTTCTGTTTGCCTTCATCGCCTGCTGCGTCTTCAACGCATAATACATCGCATAAGCTTCATATCGGGACGGGCCCCTTCGGTCCGTCTTTTTTGTCGGCCGCAAAAAGAGCGAAAGGGGTTGACTTCTTCAAAAAGAGGATGTATCATATTGTGTAGCGGTAGCATATCTATATTTTATCTGAAGGTGAAAACTATGTATTGTAAATTTTGCGGATCGATGATCCCGAATGATTCCGTCTTCTGCCCGTCGTGCGGGGCGAAGCTTTCCGGCGAAGTGAAAAACGTCCCCGTCCAACCCGTCAGGGCAAAGCCCTCCACACTCTCGACGGTCGCCTTTGTCTTTATGGTCATCAGCACAGTCTGCTCCGGGTTCTTCCTCATCCCGCTCGCATGGATGCTTCCCATGACACTGACCTTCAAGAGCAAGGTGGATCGGGGAGAGCCTATCGGGACGGGCTTTAAGATCTGCATCCTGCTTTTTGTGAGCCTGCTCGCGGGGATCTTCACGCTCTGCGACGAAGAGACGGATTAGAACCGAAAATTTGAAAAGAACGCCACGGGCGTTCTTTTTTACGCTTTGAAATAAAATGGCCATACCATGTCCGAGGTTGCCTTCCACACTTTGGGGGAAGGTGCCAAGCGCAGCGAGGCGGATGAGGGATATTGTGAAGCCAACCCTCATCAGTCACGCAAAGGCAGCGTGACAGCTTCTCCCCGAGGAGGAGCTGTTTTCGGACTTCGTATAAGGGGATCCACTCGCCCCTACGGGGCTACTTCGTCGCTACGCTCCTCGTGCCGACCTTCGATAATCAATAGAAGCCTCGGTCGGGGCAGGATGACGCGTTAACCCAATGCGTGCGGGATTCGGGATGACGCGGTGTGACCGCGGTTCGCGGTTAAACCGCGTCAATTCAAAACGACATCCTTGAGGCTCTCGTACTTTTGCATGGCGGCGGTGCGGATCTCCTCATAGCAAAGGCGGCGCTCGAATGCCTCGTCCACGAGCTTCTTCGCGAGGAAGATGGCGTCCGCAGTGTAGCGCAGATTTTTGATCTCGGAGAGGAATTTCCCGCTCTGGCGGGTCCCCAAAAAGTCACCGCTGCCGCGCAGCTCCAAATCCTTTTCGGCGAGTTTGAAGCCGTCCGACGTGCTCCTCAAAATATTCAGTCGCTCGGCCGCCGTCTCACTCTCGGAGCTCGTGAGCAGGAAGCAGTAGCTCTTCTCGCTTCCCCTGCCCACGCGCCCGCGCAGCTGGTGGAGCTGCGAGAGCCCGAACCGCTCGGCGTCGTAGATGACCATCACGGTCGCATCGGGTACGTCCACACCCACTTCGATGACGGTCGTGGAGACGAGCGCATCGTATTCCTTACGCTTGAACGCGGACATGGTACCCGCCTTTTCCCTCTCCTTCATGCGTCCGTGCAGCAGAGCGAAGCGCACGGTGGGCAAGTTTTTCTTCAATCTTTCATAGAGTTCGGTCGCCGCCGTGACCTGCCCCTCGTCGTCCTCGATCTTGGGGCAGACGAAGTAGGCCTGCCTGCCCTTCTTGATCTCATCACGGATCCATATGAGCATGCTCTCGTACTTCCTCTCGGGGATGATGGAGGTCGCCACTTCCTGCCGGTCGGCGGGCTTATCGGGAATGGTCGTCACGTCGAGGTCGCCGTAGAAGATGAGCGAGAGCGTGCGCGGGATGGGCGTTGCAGACATGACGAGAACGTCGGGCGCCTCCCCCTTTTCGCTGAGGGCATTGCGCTGGGCGACGCCGAAGCGGTGCTGTTCGTCGCACACGCAAAAGGCGAGGTCGCGGAAGAGGACGTCCCCTTGGAGGACTGCGTGCGTTCCGCAGAGGATATCGATCTCGCCGAGCATGACCGCCTCCTTGATCTCCCGCTTCTCCTTCGGGGTGGAAGCGCCCGCGAGATAGCCGACGCGGTAGTCGGAGAAGATTTTTTTGAGCAGCTCATAGTTTTGTGCGGCGAGCACCTCGGTGGGCGAGAGGTAGACGGCTTGGAAGCCGCTCTTCACCGCCATGAAGATGCCCGTGAGCGCGACGGCGGTCTTGCCGCTTCCGACGTCCCCCTGGAGAAGGCGGTTCATGCGGACGGGGCCCGTGAGATCGTCGTAGATCGCCCGCACCGCGCCCTGCTGCCCCTGCGTGAAGGTGAAGGGAAAGCGCCTTTCAAAGTTTGCGACATCCCGCTCGGTGGCGGTATATCTTCTCAGCCGCGCCTCCCCCTTGTCCCCCTTGATGAGCTTGAAGGCGGCGATGAGGGTGAAGTACTCTTCGAGGGCGATGCGCTCCGCCGCCGCATTCATTTCCGAAGTCGACTCCGGGGCATGGATAGCACGGAACGCCTCTGCGAGCGGGGAGAGCTTGTATTTTCTGCGCAGTTCTTCGGGGATGATGGAGGGAAACTGTTCCGTGAAAAGGGCGCGCCTGATCGCGTCGCGCACCACCCACTGCTCGACGCCCGCCTTCAGGGGATAGACGGGCACGAGCCCCTTGAGTTTCTTGCTCTCGTCCACGCGCTCGAAGGTGGGATTGATGAGGGAGATGCGGTCGTAGTAGTTCTGCACCCTGCCGTAGAAGAGATATTCCCCGGGGGTAAGTTTCTTCCCGACATAGGGCATGTTGAACCAGACGGCGGTGAAGTTGTCCCGACCCTGTTCCAAAAGAGCGCGCACGATCTGCATCCTACCCTTTTTGCGCACGGGCTCGACGAAGACGAGGGTGCATGCGACGAGCGCCATCTCCCCGTGAACGGCCTCGCGGATGGGAACGCGGTTTGTCATATCGAGATAGGTGCGGGGGAAATAGCGCACGAGCTCTGCCGTATTCGTGATGCCGAGCTTTTCGAACTGCTTCGCGCGCGCGGTGCTGATCCCCTTGACCGACGTTAAATTCATACCTGCCTCCCTTATAATAAGGAAAAGAGCGGTCTCCCGCTCTTTTTTTGCGTGTATGTTCGCTTATTCGAGCGAAACCAGATAGTAATAGACGGGCTGTCCGCCGCTGTGGAAGTCTACCTCGCAATCGGGGAATGCTTCCTGCACTTTGGCGGCGAGCGCCTCGGCGTCTCCCTCCTCGACGTCCTGCCCATAGTAGAGGGAGATGACCTCGTGGGAATCCTCTTTGAGCTTATCGATGAGGGTGAGGACGGTCGTCTCGATGCTCTCGCTCTTGGCGAGAATCTTCTTATCGTCCAGCCCGATGATATCCCCTTCCTTTATGGAGAAGCCGTTGACCTTGGTGGTGCGCACGGCATGGGTGACGCTGCCTGCCTTCACATTGTCGAGCGCGTGGATCATGTTCGTCTTGTTCTCCTCGGCGGAGACATCGGGCGAGAAGGAGAGCGCGGCAGCAAATCCCTGCGGGATATTCTTGGTGGGAATGACGTGGATGGTGCGGTTCTCGACGAGGGCCTTCGCCTGCTCCGCCGCCAGAATGATATTCTTGTTGTTGGGGAAGACGAAGACATTTTCGGCATTGATCTTCTGCACGGCGTTTGCGATATCGTCGGCGGAAGGGTTCATCGTCTGCCCGCCCTCGATGACGCGGTCTACGAGAAGATCCTTGAAGATCTCCGAGATGCCCTCGCCCGCACAGATGGCGAGCATGCCCTGATCCTTCTTCTCCGCGGCGATCTTGGCCTTCATCGCCCTGTTCTGTTCGAGCATGTTCTCGATCTTGGGGCGGTCGAGCTCGCCGAGCTGCAGAGCATAGGTCAAGGCGACGCCGGGCTGGTTGGTGTGGACATGCACCTTCACAAGCTCCAGATCGCCGATACAGATGACGCAGTCGCCGATATTCATCAGCTTCTCGCGCAGCTTATCGATATCCGCGAGCGTTGTGGAAGGCTTCAGATTGATGATGAAAAATTCGGTGCAGTAGGCGAACTGGATCTCACCGAGCTCCATGTTGATGATATCCGAATTATCCCCGAAGTCGACGTCCGCTGCATTTTGCGGGGCGGCATCCGTGGGGACGTCCCCGGCGACATCTTCCCCCATGAGTGCGGCGAGGAAGCCGCGCATGATGGTCATGAGCCCGACGCCGCCCGAATCGACGACGCCCGCCTTCTTCAAAACAGGCAAAAGCTCGGGGGTCTTCGCGAGCGCCCGATCTCCCTCTGCGATGACGGCGGGGAGAAACTCCTCGTAGTCACGCATCTTTCCGGCGTTCTTTACGGCAAACTCGGACATCATTCTCACGACGGTAAGAATGGTCCCCTCTTTGGGAATGGAGACTGCGTTATAGGCGACTTTGGTCCCCGCTTCCATGGCCTTTGCGAAAGTCTTGGTGTCCACTTCGGGCTTCGCCGCACGAAGAACGGAACAAATACCACGGAATATCTGCGATAAAATGACGCCCGAGTTCCCCCGTGCGCCCCTGAGTGCCCCTTTCGAGACGGCGTCGCACACCTGTGCAAAATCAAGCGAGGCGGAGGAGAGGAGCTCCTTCACCGCAGATTGCATTGTGAGCGACATATTCGTGCCGGTGTCGCCGTCGGGCACGGGGAAGACGTTGAGCGCGTCCACCTTCGCCCTGTTTTGTTCCAGCTGTTTCGCACCCGAAAGCACCATCTTGCGGAAGAGTGCGCAATTTATCGTTTTCTGCATGAAAATCTCCGTTTTGATGAGAGAATGCGGAGGATCTTGGTCAGAGTTGGAGCCCTGCTACATTCACATTCACGGTATCTACGATCATCCCCGTGAAGTGCTCCACCTTATATTTGATGGCTTCCTTCAAGGATTCCGCCACCGCTTCGATGGAGACGCCGTACTTGATGAGCACGGTAATATCTATGAAAATCCGGTTCCCGGACGTGACGACCTTCACGCCCTTGCCTCCCGCATCCTTTTTGAGGAGTTCGGCGAGCGTCTCGGAAAAACGGCGCGCGACAGTATCCACGATGCCATAACTTTCCACCGCAGCTTGCGACGCGACCTTGGCGATCGCCAAGTCGGATATGGATATTTTACCGTATGCGTTGCTCGTGCTAACTGACATATAAGCTCCCTTTCCTCTTCCCATATTTTACCCTATCGTATCGATTTTGGCAAGCAATATCGGGAAATATTTCTCGATTTCGAAAAAAAATACATAAATCCCCCCGATTTTAATTGCTTTTTCCCAAGTAAAATGGTATGATAAGTGAGCTATGTGAGTAACTTCGCATATGCGATCCGGAAATTCCCCTTGGGAGGTAGAGATATGTCGAGAGTGTGCAGTATTTGCGGAAAGGGTCAGACGGCGGGCAACAACGTCAGCCACTCCCATCGTAAAACGAAGCGGACCTTCGCCGCAAACGTGCAGAAGGTGACCTTCACAAAAGACGGCAAAGTGCAGACGGGTTATATCTGTGCGCGCTGCCTCAAGAGCGACAAAGTAGAGCGCGTCTAACGGGAAAGGTAGAGGCCTCAAGGCCCCTGCCCTTTCGCCCTACAAAAAAATCAAGATGAAAACGGAAGTCTTCGGGCTCCCGTTTTTTCATGCTTTCAAGGCTTCTCCCTTTGCAGACATCGGCATGCGTTATTCTGAGCCGATAATGTTTATACGACTGTCCGACAGGGCCCCTCCCCGAAGAATCCCCTCATACGCAGTCCGAGGCCCTACCCCTTTTTTAAGGGGGAGGGTGTCGCGTTAGCGACGGGGGGGGGCCGGTATCCGTCATCCCATACGCAATCCAACCCCTTCCCATAAAATGCAAAAACCGGAAGCCTGCGGCCTCCGATTTCTTATTTTCCCCGCTGTTTCTCATATTTGCGCTTGGTGGACTGTCCGCCGCGCAGGTGCCGCTCCTTTAAGTTCTTTTCGAGAACCTCCTTCACGCGCAGATAGAGCTCTTCATCGAGGCTTCTGAGCCGCTCCGTCATATCCTTATGCACGGTGGATTTGCTGGTGTGGAAGTGAAGAGCGCAGGCGCGTACCGTGCAGCCCGTTGACGCAATATACTGCCCGCATGCTCTCACCCGCTCTTCGATCTCCTCCCACATATTAAGCCCCCTTTCGACAAAAACTACTCTATCCTATGTCGAAACAAGGCACATTTAGAACGTTTTTCCGCGTTCGCTGCATAACTTTACAATCGCCGTTTCCAAACATCAATGTTTTATTCAGAATGTGCGACCATATCCAGACACCGAAAATATAGAGGTCGCGAAAATATTTTTCTTCACTATACCAAGGACACTCGGCGTGAAAACGTGGCGGTCTACACAAATATTTTCATAAAAATTTTTTCCGCCCCACGGGTCGTTATGAGTGAAAATTATCAAAGATAAATAAAAAAAACGACACCGCAAAGTGTCGCACTTTTTTAGATTTGGGGAGGCAGGATAAGAAAAGTGCCACAACGCACTTTCGCCTCACAACAAGCGGGAAACCCGCCTTTTGTTTTCCTCATAGCAAATGATAGTATTATGACAAGCAAAAATTTCCTTTTCTTAAATAATTTTATGCGAAATCATACAAAAGACAAGTGCGCATGCACTCATATATGCACCTCCGTTATTGGGCAAGTCCCTCTTGTTGAGTTTAAGGCGAGAGAATCGTGCTTCCTTTCGTGCGAAATATTATATGCGACATTCGGCTTTGCCTTGTTAGATCAAATAATTTATCTTTTAGCTCTTCGATGCAGTATAATTGTCTCAATACTTTTGAAGGAGTGTGTAAGATGATTTACGGCTACATAAGAGTAAGCAGCGACAAGCAAACAGTTGAAAATCAGAGGTTTGAAATCAACAAATTCGCTTCCGCGGAGGGCCTAAAAATTGACGGTTGGATCGAGGAAACAATCAGCGGCACAAAAAACTATGACAAAAGGAAACTTGGGATTTTGCTTAAACGAATCAATAAAAACGACTTGATTATTTGTGCAGAGCTTTCTCGTTTGGGCAGAAATCTTTTTATGATCATGGAGATTCTACATATTTG
>CANQCA010000037.1 GCA_947589585.1 uncultured Clostridia bacterium | reverse complement strand
GCTCCCGACTGATTTTTGTAATCCAGTTTCGAATAATTGATAAAATAGGTTGATTTTTAGCTATAATTCGGGTATAATATAGATGAGGTGACGCTATGCTGATCAACACAAGTCAAGTTCTTTCCATCACGGAAGCCAATCAGAACTTCTCCCGCGCGGCGCGGATCGCGGACAGAGAAGGGAGTGTGGTTATTTTCAAAAACAATAAGCCGCACTATATGCTCGTGAATCTTCACGATAATCCCGCACTTGAACTTTCGGACGATGAAAAGATCGACGTCGTCGCAAAGCGTGTCTTGGAAAAGCACCGCAAGGCCTTTGAGGAACTCGCGAAATGATCAAGTTCGGCAAGGAAAAGGTGATGCTCCTGCACCGTCTGCTCATCGAAGAGACGGGCGGCGAGGACGGCATCCGCGACGTCGGCTTATTGGAGTCTGCACTTGAAGCCCCCTATGCCACCTTCGACGGAAAGGAACTTTTCCCCACGAAAGAGGAAAAGGCGGCAAGGCTTTGTACGGGACTCGTCTCCAACCATGCCTTTGTGGACGGAAACAAGCGCATCGGTGTGTATGTACTTTTGACCTTCCTCGAAGTCAATGGCATCTCTTTGGAAGCGACAGACGAGGAACTCATCGAAATCGGACTTTCTCTCGCAAAGAGCGAGATGAAGTACGAGGAGCTTCTCGATTGGATCAAGGCACGCGAAGTTTAACAGTTTTCGGAATATAGCAAAGAAGTCGGGAGAGGGCTCCCGACTTCTTTCTTTTCTCAAACGTTTATCTGCAATATTTTTTCGTAAATTCGTCGATGACGGAAAGAAGTTCCTCGTCGAGATAGCGGCGGGCGAGCGCTCTGCAAAATTCGTCCGCGCCGTAGAAGGCTTCGGCGACACTGCCCGCCATCGCCGCGATCGTATCCGAATCCCCGCCCATCGAGACGGCAAGGCGCACGGCGTCCTCGAAGGTCTCCGATTCGAGAAAGCACTGCATCGCAATGGGGACGGTGCCTTGGCAAGTCTCGTCGAAGGGCATCCGCCGCTCCCGCCACTTATCACAGGTGCAATTGAAGGTGTAATACTTTTCGAGATAGGCTTTGATCTCTTCCTTCGTCTTTCCCGTCCGTGCGAGATATCCCGCGCCCGCCACGGCGACCGCACCCTTGATGCCTTCGGGATGGTTATGGGTGACCTCCGCCGTAAGTTTGGCGAAATGTTCCGCCTCCTCAAGGCTCTTTGCAAACCATATGACGGGAGAGACGCGCATCGCGGAGCCGTTCCCGAAGCTATAGTAGGGCCCCGCATCTTCCTTGTAAGCCCAATTCAAAAACCGTGCGCCGTAGCCGCCATAAGGATAGCGCCGCACATAGCTGCGGAGAAGGCGGACAAGTTCCTGTTTGAACCGTGCTTCTTCCCCGTCCCCTGAGCGAAGAAGCGCCTCCGCAACGGCCACGGTGCAGACGGTGTCGTCCGTAAGGCGGCAGGTGTCGCTGAAAAAAGCAAAATCCTTCTCGTAGATATTGGCGAATTCAAAGCGGCTGCCCACGATGTCGCCGATGATCGCTCCCCACATATCAATTTTTCTCCTTTACAAGCACGCCGACCGCCGTAAATGCGGCGGAAATGACGTTCCCCTCTTCCGCAAAGGGCAGCACGCCCTCCTCGAAAAAGGTATCGAATTCGAGCCCTTCCATCTTCAATACGATGTGCAAGACATCCTCTTCCCCGAATTTTACCTTCTCCACGCTCCTTATCTTCGCCTGCAGGATGACGGAAGCGTTCTCGCGGAAATTCGGGTAGGCAGTCGGAGAAAAGGTCCCGCTCGGAATGATGGACTCCGCCGCCATGGACTTCATCGTCCGCTCGCGGTAGTACTCTTTTTCGTCGTGAAAGATCTCACTCGGTCCATTCAGGCGCTCCGCACCGGGCATGAGGAGAAGTTTCAAAGAAAGCCGCTTCCCCTCCTCAAACGTCTCCCCTTCCGCGTGCCGGAGGTCGATATTGATGGGGCAGATGCCGAGGTCGAAGCGGACAAGCCGCCATCCGTCCCCCCAATCGCAGACAAATTCTTCGCATATGAGTTCTCGCGGCTCGATGAGCGAAAACGCCTGTTCTTCAAATTCCGTCATAAAATACCTCTCCCTCATCGCTTCTCTTGTCCTTCGGGTATCGCGGAACAGTGAAAATACTTGTTTGAAAGTCCGCACAGCTTTTTCATGAGCGTTTGGGCTTTTTCCTCGGGAATATCGCTCGAGAGCACGGCGTCGATGAGAAGGCACAGCTCTTCATCGTCGAAAATGCGCGAAGCGAGATAGCACCCGAATTTGGGGATGACGCCGATATCGAACCCCGCAGCCTTCAGCAATGAAACGTCCCGCCCGATGGCCTTGCGCTCGAGCGCGATCCCATAGTCGCGGAGAAGATACCGCCGGATCTCCTCCTGCCATAGCGGATGATCGAAGTCGCTATACTTATATAAAATTTGCAATATGCGCAGCGGCGCCAATTTTTTGGATACAGCGGTCATGCACCTGAAATCTCCCTTTACGAAACACGTTTGAGTTCCTCGTAGATTTTCACCAAGCCGAACGTGTCGAGCGCGCAATACTTCAAAAGGTCGTTTTCAGCCTGTTCGCGCTCGGCTTTGGGCATGTCTTTAAGGCGCGGGAAGAGTTCCATCGCCTCGCTGCCGTTGTGCACGCCGTTCAAGTTATGATAGTCGAGCTCGGGATCGCCGGGATAGATCGCGGGAAGCACGCTCTTGATGGAAAACGAGCCACCCATGTCGCGATTGTAGTAGAACCCTTTTTGGAACGGGTCGAGCAGATCCTTGAAATTATCCCTGATCTTCAGAAGATGCCCGCTCAGATCGGGGAACGCCTCAGCGAGCTCCTTGATGCGCGCACATTCGAATTTCTTATTGTATGCGAGCACACAGACATCGGCGGGAATATCCTTTACAAGCCGCTCGGCAAGCGCCCTTCTCGGGTCCTCTTCGCTGCGTCCCAAAAATTCCCTGTGTTCGAGCGTGCCGTCCGCATGCAGGATATGCAAAGAATACTGAACGGGGATCTGCTGATACGGCCGCGTCCCTATGTAGCACGGAATGACGGGCTGTACCGTCTCGAAATCAAAAAAGTACAGCGGATAGGAGAGCGTCTGCAGGAACCCCTTGATCCCCTCCTTGTCGATATATGTGCCCCTGTCCTCAAGCGCGTACTCCACTTGGCGGCGACGTATATCGTTGAGCTCGCTCCCGTCTTTCAGGACCTCCTCATAGCTGCAGATGCCCCGTTTATAGAGGGCGATCTTCTTTTCAAAGCCGAGATAGTAGAGGTCGAACACGGAGGGAGAGGGCAAATTTTTCGTGCAATAGCCGAAAAAGGCACAGGGGTACGGATCGCGGCAGGCCGCGGACAGGTCGATCGCGGGTTCCGTCTTCGAACGCATGATCTTCTCCGCCTCTTTCAGCGTATCCTCTACCCTGCCGATCTCTTCGTCGACGAGCGCCGTCACCTCGCTGATTTTGAAAAATTTATGAAGATCGAGAACGCCGTCGAAGACATAGCCGGTGTCGATTGTGATGATGAACACCTTTCCCACCTTCACGCCGCACTTTTCGAGCACATATTTTTGATAGGACGTATCCACGATGTAGACGTGATTTTCGGGCGAGGCACTGCTTTTGACCTCATAGATATCGTAGCCGTCGCCCCGCTTCCTCAAGATATCCACGGCGCAATAGAGGCCCTCAAAGTCGAAGGAAGCCTCGCAGATATTCTCCTTCCCCTCCGCAATGTACTGCAGGGTGAGCGCCTTCATCTTGTTGAGATCGAGACTGCCGTCCGCCCTGTAGGACGTGACCTCGACGAAGTCGCCGAAGAGCCCCATCGCGAGATCGCCCACCGCGTTGCCCGCATCGAAGCGGGCCTGTGTCCCGGCGTCGATCACGTATTCTTCGGGTTTGAATTTTTTCAGCCAAGGGATCTTGGGGCATTGGTTGAAATCACAGTATTTCGATTTGCTGAAGTAAAACATATCATTCTCCTCGTTCTTTCCTATTGTATCATAAACTTTTTTCAAAAATCAACTATTGAATGCGCCGGAAAAGGGACAAGACGCCATTTGTCGGGGCACAATGACGCGCCGTACACAAAAATTGCCTTCCCCGGGAGGGGGAAGGCAAAACTATTCCTGAAAATTTACTTCTTGACGATGGTCTGAAGGATCATCTCGGGCGCCTGCTCATAGCGGGCGAACTCCTTACTGAAGCGTCCCCTTCCCTGCGTCATGGAGCGCAAACTCGTCGCATAGGTGAGGATCTCTCCCTCGGGCGCTTCGGCGGTGATGACCTGCAAGCCCTCGACGGTGTCCATGCCGATGATGCGGCCGCGGCGCTTGTTGAGATCGCCCATGATATCGCCGACGTACTGTTCGGGAACGGTGATCTTCATCGAGCAGATGGGCTCCAGAATGACGGGCCTTGCGCGGCGGATACCGTCCTCATAGGAGAGCTTGGCGGCGGAGACGAAGGCGACTTCCTTACTGTCGACGGGGTGATATTTTCCGTCGTAGAGGGTGGCCTTCAGATTGACCATGGGATACCCTGCGAGCACGCCCTTCTGGATGGCTTCGCGCAGGCCCTTTTCCACGGCGGGGATGAACTGCTTGGGCACGGTGCCGCCGACGACGGCGTCGACAAATTCGAACACACCGTCCGCGGCGCCCGGTTCATAGCGGATCTCGACGACGCCGAACTGGCCCGCGCCGCCCGTCTGCTTCTTGTGCTTGCCCTCGGCCTCTGCCGTGCCCGTGATGGATTCGCGGTAAGCGACGGTAGGTGTGGTGAAATCGGCGTCTGCGCCGAACTTTGCCTTAAGCTTCTTCTTGACGATCTCGAGCTGGACCTCGCCCTGCCCGCATACGAGCGTCTCTCCCGTCTCCGTGTTCTTGCGGACTTCGAAGGACTTATCCTCCTCGGCAAGGCGTGCAAGACCGCCGAACACCTTATCTTCGGTGCCGCGCACCGTCGCCGTGACCGCCATGGAAAGGACGGGTTCGGGGAAGTCGATGGGCTCGAACTTCACGGGATTATTCGGATCGCACAGCGTATCGCCCGTGCCCGTGTTGGCAAGCTTCGCGACCGCGCCCAAATCGCCCGCAGCGAGCGAAGTGACGGGCTCGAGCTTCTTCCCCCTTACGATATAGAGGGAGTTGATGCGCTCGGTCGTATCCGTGTTGGGATTGTACGCGTCCGCGCCCGCCTTCAGAACGCCGCGGTTGACGCGAAGGTAGTTGAGCTTGCCGACGAAGTTATCCACGGCTGTCTTGAAGACCTGTGCCGCGAGGGGAGCATTTTCGTCGCAGGCGATCTCCACCTGTGCGTTCGTCTTGAGGTCGGTCGCCTTGAGCCCGCGCTCTGCGGCCTGCGGCATGTATTCCGCGATGACGTCCAAAAGGTTGATGACGCCCTTGTTGAGGAGTGCGCTGCCCGCGAGAACGGGGATGACGCCGATATTGAAGATGCCCTTGCGAAGCCCCACGACGGTATCTTCGGGGGAGAGCATACCCTCTTCGAAATATTTATCGAGGAGCGCCTCATCGTTCTCGGCGGCGGCCTCCTGAAGGACGGCCTGCATCTCCTCGAGCTCGCTCTGATATGCGGCGGGAACGGCGACTTCCTCGGGACCCTTCGCCCCGAACGCATACGCCTTTCCGTCGATGACGTTGATATAGCCCGTCATCTTGTTCCCGTCCATGACGGGGATCTGGATGGGCGCGATCTTGCCCTTGTATTGCTCCTGCAGGGCGTGCACCGTGCCCTTATAGTCGGCATTTTCCTTATCCATGCCGTTGATGAAGATGATGGTCGGCTTCTTGTGTTTGAGGCAGTAGCCGATCGCCTTCTCCGCACCGACGGTCACTGTCCCGTTCGCACCTGCGACGACGAGCGCGGCGCCCGCAGCACGCATCGCACTGCAAAATTCGCCTTCGAAATCATAGAACCCGGGCACGTCGAGAAGATTGATCTTCACGCCGCGGTGGGTGAGATATGCGAGTGAAAGGGAAATGGAGGTTTTTCTTGCGATCTCCTGTTCGTCAAAGTCGGAGACGGTGTTGCCGCTCTCGATCTTGCCCATGCGCTCGGTGGCGCCCGCGTCGAAAAGCATTGCTTCGAGAAGGGTGGTCTTGCCTTCGCCGCTGTGGCCGACGATCGCGAGATTACGGATATTGGTGGCTGAACCCATAAATTAAGTACCCCTTGATTGAGATTGCGCGGGAAAAGAAAAGCCCGCATGTTTCCATTATACAACAAAATCATTAAAAAGCAAGGGGGGAAGGAAAAATAGTTGCACTTTTTGTGTAAAAGTTTCATGCCGCCGACGGGGATCGTGCTATGGAGCCCTCTCAAACGCGTCATCATTTTCGCCCCAAAATGGCGCTATGCCGACCTGCGCCTTGTGAAAAGCGGGATCGAATACCGATGCTCTGCAAAAAATATCACCGAAAGGGGTTGTAAAATTTTGGTTTTTTGCTATAATGTTGACAAGTTTTCACGGGACGGCAAGCCTGCCCACGGGAGTTCGTGCATGCAAGTCGAGTATGAATTTACGGAAAACGGCCCACTACAAAAGAATTATCCCAACCTCTTCAACCGCATCTGCAACCTGCAGGAGATGATCGTCTCCTATTTTATGCGGGGAAGACTCTTTGTGCTCTTTCCCTACGGCTCCTGCCCCACGGACGTTCCCCGCATCATTCATGTAACGTTTGAAGAGCGTTCTGCGAAAGAATATGAGCGGGCGGTGGACGACCTTGTTTTCCGGCCCCTGCCGTACGGGAAGCCCGCACTGCCCGCCCCCGAGTTTTCCGTCACGCTCGAGCTCGATCTCCACTGCGGGCGCAAGGGCTCTTGCATGTTCGACTTCAATACATGGAACGACAGGAACGCCCTCAGGGACTTTTGCGAAGATCTCAAAGCGCGCTGCGAGCAGGCCCGCCGCAACATGATCGGATGACACTTTTTTTGCCTCTCACCCAAAATCAAACGCAAAACCCCCGACATGGTCGGGGGATTTTTCGTCTGAGGCTCGAAATACAAGAGGGTTCACAAAAATAGGTAGAGGAAGACAATTACGGCGATGAGGGCGGTGCGACAGGTGAGCCTCTCGATCCCCCCGCGGTTGAGATTGAGGGCGAAGGAGATCGTCGCGACGAAATACATCGGGATGACGAGGCACCCCAAATTCCGCATGACGGAGAGGACAGTCCCCCAAGGCCCGTCGATCTTAAAGGATGTGATCGCGGTGACGATCCCTGCTACGTCGTTCTCTTCTAAAGCGAGCAGGGCGTTCGACGCCTCGTTCAGGGCATTCAGGATCACGAAAGCAGTCACGACCTGCGAGTTGAAAAAGAAGACGATGGCAGTGTACCTTAAATATACAAACCCGCCGCGCTTCCCATAGGCGAGGGCCTCATGAATGTTCATTTATTTCTCAGTTTATTCTTCCGTGGCATTGCACTTTTGCTCCCATGGAGCGGCTTCATTTCGTCGGATGCGTCAAACGCTTGACGCCGAGCCGGAGCCAAGCGAGCATGCGGGAACTTTTTGCGAAGGGGAAGCCTTGCGGGCTACTCCACGCCGCCCGCGGGCCAGGTTCTGTTCGTTTTGAACCACGCCGTGTCCTTCAGAATGGTATCGCTCACGCTTCCGTGGACGGTGATGCCGTCTATGGAAGAGGTGACGGTGATGTTGCCGTTCAGCGAAGCATACCCATCGCCCCCGGACATGGTGGGCACGTAGATGTTCTTGGTATATTTTGCAAGACGGTCGATCGTATCCTGCGTGGGGAAGGTGTTCAGCTTATTTGACGTGTATTCCGTCGAGCCCGCACAGCAGCAGACGCAGACGTTTTCGGGCGTGATCTTTTGGAGAAGAACTTCATTCGAAGAGGTCTTGCTCCCGTGGTGCCCCGCCTTGAAGAGCTTCACATGCGGAAGGTCGGGATTATACTCAACGAGATATCTCTCCCCCTCTTCTTCCAGATCCCCCGTGAAGAGGAAGTGGTTCTCCTCCCCCTGCGAGAGAAGCATGCAGACGGAGTAGTTGTTTTCATTGCTCGTGCTGTGTTCGTAATAATAGTTATAGAGGATGTTCATCGTGACGCCCGCGGCGAGCTCGTAGCTGCGCTGTGCGCCGCCCTCGTTGTTCCAACACTGCAGGGCAGTGTAGTGCACGGCACCCGCGGTCGAAGAAACTTCCTTATCCCGCGCCGCCTCGTAGTTCTTCGAGATCTGCGAGGTGGAATTTTTGCGCGCGTAGTCGATGATGGTCTTACATTCAAAACTTTCGAAGATGCCGTCCGTGCCGCTGTTTCCCACAAATGCGGCGATATGGTCTTGATGGGCATGCGTCGCGATGACGTACTCCAAAATCCCGTCCGTGCAGTACTGTTGAATGAAGGGAACAAGCGTTGCCGCGGAACCTTTGCGCGAGCCCGCGTCGATGAGCACTTCCGTATCTCCCACTTTAATGAGGGTGCAGTCGCCCGCATATCCGTTGCCGAGCTCGGGGAAGTAGATGCTGAGCTCCGCAAAGGCGGGCGCTTCGGGCTTTATGTACTCCTCGATCCCGCCCGTCTCGCCGAAATGCCACCAATGCTCGCTCTCCTCCCACTGCGCCGCGTCGGGCGTCGTGTCCGAGAAGAAGTAGCAGGGCGTTCCTGTGAGCCCGGAATGGCTGATATCGAGCGCTCCCCATGCGCTCGGCGTGGACATATAGTAAACTTTTTCCAAAGAAGTGCATTGGCTGAAAGCATCGGTCCCGATGGTCTGAAGCGCTTTGGGAAGGACGATGCTCGTGAGATACGTATCGCTCGCAAACGCATCCATGCAAATTTCCTTTACGGGGTAACCGTGGAAGGTCTCGGGGATGACGATATCCGCTTCCCAAGCCGTCCCCAGCCCCACGACGACCATATAGTCGCCCTCGGCACTCTTTCTCAAGCGGTAGGCAAGGCCCTCAGAGCCCTCTTCATCGGCCGCGGTGCCGCCTGACCCCTCACCGCGCAGCCATTTGAGGAAGTCCTCTTCACTGCCCGAATGCCCGTTTTCCAGCCAGATATCGTAAGCGCTCTTGCCGTCCTCGCCCGGCTGCCCCTGCGGGCCCTGTTCGCCCGTTTCTCCCTTATCGCCTTGTGGGCCGGCGGGACCTTGGGGGCCTCGTTCACCCGTATCGCCCTTATCGCCGGCGGGGCCTTGGGGACCGGTTTCACCCGTGGCGCCGGTGTCGCCTTTTTCACCCTGTTCCCCTTTTTCACCTTTTTCGCCCTGCTCGCCTTTTTCACCCTTGATATTGCCGAGATTTTGCCTGCTTCCGTCCGAATAGGTCACGGAGAGGTTCCCGCTTGCATCCACGGTGAGCCCCGTGATGCCGCGGCCGTCCTCACCGTCCTTGCCGTTCTTGCCGTCTTTGCCGTCCGCGCCGTCCTTTCCGTCTTTGCCGGGAAGGCCGTCTGCTCCTTTCAACATCTCCAGAAAGGCGTCGAGGTCCCCCTCGAAGCCGAGTTCCTGCGCGGTGGCATAGGCGCGGGCGACCGACCAGGTTTCGCCGACGTCGGCCGTGTTTTCCTTGGTGCCGGCACAGGCCGCGATCCCGCATGCAAGGGTCAATGCCGCCGCGCCCGAGAGTACTGCCATTAAAATTTTTTTCATACTTTTCCCCCGAAATATGCTTTTCCATTTTGATTGTAACACATTTCACGAAAAAAGGCAAGGGAGTGGTAAGCGCAAAAAAGCCCCGCCCCTTTGAAGGGGAAGGGCATGGACGGTTCTCGCTGTCCCTTTAGGGAAAGCACCCGCGCAGCGGGGTAGGGCTTCCCCCTTTTCAAGGGGGAGGCTCCGCGCCAGCGGTGGTGGGGGTTTGCTTCTGAATCCCTTGCGCGAGCAGGGTTCCCCTGCGCTGCGCGTCTCAATTTGCCAAGCCACCGCACGCTTAATGTCTTTGAGGACAGAAAGGTACAGCGGGCGATGGGGCTTAGAGATGTTGATACTTAACCCCTTACGAAATTTTGTTTTGCGGAGTAAAGGACTTCGTATAAGGGGATTCTCTCGCCCCCTTCAGGGGATACTTCGTCGCTGCGCTCCTCGTGCCGACCTTCGATAATCAATAGAAGCCTCGGTCGGGGCAGGGTGACGAAAAAAACGGAGTGTCGTTTTCACACTCCGTGTTTTCATTTTCGGGATGCTTCGAGGATAGGCTCTTTCGGACATGGTATAGCCCTATCGGCTCAGCATGACGCGCTTAACGGTGCGCGGGATAGCATGACGCTTAGCTCTCTATTCCCAAATAGGGAAGCGGATCCTCGGGTTGCTTGTCGAAGGTGAGCTCGAAGCAGAGGTGCGGCACGTCGCTCTCGTAGTTGGGAGCTGCGGCGACGGTGCCGATCTTCTGCCCCTGCAACACGCTGTCGCCCACTTTGAGGGCGGGGTCGATCTCGATACAGCGGTAGTGCGATTCCACCCCGTTCGCATGCGCGATGATGAGCATGTCTCCGCCAAGGTTCGTGACGACGCCCGCGGCCGTCGCGACCACTTCCGCGCCCACCTCGGCAATAAAATCTACGCCGTTGTGGAGATATTCCCAAGGGGTGATGTTCTCGCCGAAATACATCGCAATGCCCGTGTAGGCAACGGGAACGAGATAGGTCCCCGAAGGCATTCCGCACACCGTACAGAGCCCGCCTTGGAAGGTGTGCGGGGTCCTTTCGCTCACTTCGTCGTGCCCGCAGGTCGCCCTGTGGAAATGACTGCTCACATCGTACGACCACCCCGCTTCGAAGACATGGTCCCCCTCTTTGAGCTCTTGTTCGAACGTCGCCCCGCAATTTGCGCAGGTGAGGAGGGCGAGCCCCTTCTCCGAGCAGGTGGGCTGTTTTATAACGCGCGGCTCCCCGTAGCTGTGAGAGGTAGCGGGGGAAAATTCCCACTCCGCCTCGCGGCAGAGAGTGCACTGGCGGAAGGAGATGCCGATGCTGTTGCACGCAGGCGCGAGGATAACAGTCCATTCGGGGAAGACGTGCGCGCGGTGTTCGCCGCCGTTTTCCGTGCCGAGGTCTGCAAGCTCATGTGCCGCGAGCATTGCCCCAAGCTCCTGCTCCGTGCCCGTGTAGCCGCTTTCCTTCGCCTGCGCAAACACCCTTTCTACCGTCCAGTCGGCCTTTGCCGCATCGGGAGCTTCGCCCTTTTCGTCCCCTGCATTGCATGCCGCCAGTCCAAAGGAGAACGTGACCGCCGCCGCAACGCCGAGGATCCATAGAAGTTTGCCTTTCATAGTTGCCTCCGAAATTTTATTTCATATGAAAAACGAAGACGGGGCAAAATTTACTCAGTGGATTTTTTGAGCGCCTCTGCCAACTTCATGCCGGGCCCACCGAAGCATGACGCGGGGCGGGACGGCGGGCGCTGTCTTTGTTGTTAAGATTTTCCCGAGAGGTTATTGACTTTCCCGCTCACATGTGGTACAATGTGAAAAAGTTCTTAAAAAGAGGTATTTTTATATGATCGACTACACCATGAGAGGCATTACCGCCGACGAACTCTTCTTCAAAGTCAACCCCGTGCCCGCTCCTCCCGACAAGAAATTCGAGATCAAGCCCTTCTTCTCCCGCCGCATCCAGACGGCGAAGGAGAACCCCAAGATCAACGTCGTCATCCTGGAGTGCAAGATCGAGACCAAGGAGGAAGAGCCCAAGCCCTTCAACCTCACCGTGCGCCTTGTGGGCATCTTCGAAGTCAACAACATGAACACGGCGGACGATCGGAGAGACTTCGCCATCAATGCGACGGAGACGATGTTCCCCTATCTTCGTACGGCCGTGACGAGCCTCACCTCGACGGCGCTCATCAATCCCCTCGTGCTGCCCGTCGTCTCGGGCGCGACGCTCTTCCCCGACGACCGGAAGGATCAATACACGTTGAACTTCGATCCCAAGACCGCGAACTGAAAACTTATTTCGGCAATTCGCCCCGCTGCCTTTTCGCGGCGGGGTTTTTGAGCAAAGGAGAAAATTATGAGAAAAGCGCAAAAGAGCGCACAGCAACCCTGCGCCGCGGAAAATGAAGCGCCCATGCCCGAAGCAGACGTCGCTTCAGCGCAAAATGAGGCACCCATGTCCGAAGGGGGGCCCTCGCAAACGCCGCCCAAACGCTATAAGGGCATTTGGGGGAAGATCGATTCCTACTTCGGGATCACGAGAAGCGGCTCCTCTTATAAGACGGAGATCGTGGCGGGGATCACCACCTTTATGGCGATGGTGTATGCCCTTTTGGTCGTGCCCGGGATGTACCCCGAGAGCTACTTCGGCGCCGTCTATATCGCGACCGCCCTCGGCGCGATCGCGGGGACGATGCTCATGGCATTTGTGGCGAAGATGCCGCTCGCACAGGCCTCGGGGCTCGGGGCGACCGCCTATGTGACGGGGACGCTTCTCGCAGGTTCCATGGGCCTTTCCTTCGCGAACGCCATGCTGTTCGTGCTCCTCGGCGGGGCGATCTTCGTCCTGCTTACGGCGACGGGACTGAGGAAGAAGATCCTCGCGGCCATTCCCAAGGAAGTCAAAGTGACCGTCCCCGTCGGCATCGGCATGTTCATCGCCTTCATCGGCTTCAACAATGCGGGCGTCGTCAATTTGCACGAGGGAAGCATCGGCTTTGCTTCCTTCAACGTACTCAGCGAGACCTTTTCCTATAAGGCCGCCATGGGGGCGCTCGTCGCGCTTCTCGGCGCCATCGCGATCGCCGTGCTCACAAAGCGCGGGGTGAAGGGCTCCATCCTCTGGGGCATGCTCGGCTCCGCCGCCCTCTACTACGCCCTCATCGGTCTCGGCTGCGCTTGGAACTCCGAGGGGTGCAAAGAGGTGTTCACGGGCATTGCAAGCGGGTTCGAGGACCCCTTCAAGGCGTTCGGCGCATGGGGAAGGGAAGCCGTCGGCGAGGTCTTTGTGCACGGGTTTGACTTCGGCGGGATCAATGCGGGGCAACTCATCGTGGTCATCATCACGACCTCGCTCTCCCTCTGCATGCTCAACATGTTCGATACCCTCGGCACCCTCTATGGGGCTTGCTCGAAGGGGGGACTTTTGGATAAAGAAGGAAATCCTCTCCGCGCCAACCAGTGTATGCTCGCCGATGCGCTCGGCACCTGCGCGGGCGCAGTGTTCGGGGC
>CANQCA010000036.1 GCA_947589585.1 uncultured Clostridia bacterium | reverse complement strand
GCAAGAGCTATTTCAAACTCGATAAAGAATCCATCTATCAGACGGATGCGAAGGGCCCGACGCAGATCGCCCGCGAACAGGCGGAAGCGGCAAAGGCAGCCCAGAAGGCGGGCATGGTACCCCCGTCTGCGCCCGAAGAGCAGGAAACCCCTTCCCCCGCAGCAGAGGACAGCGCCCCGGCGGCGGATACGCCCTTTGAGGAACTCGGGGAGCCCGCAGAGGCCCCCGCGGAACAGCCTGCGGATGCGCCCGCAGAGAAGACGGACGAAGAATAAAAAAGTTTCATAAGCCATCCATCCTCCGCATACGTTAGGCATGCGGAGGTTTTTTATGCAACATGATTTGAAGAAGGCCGCACGAGAAGTGGCTCTCGCGGCGGTATGCGCCACCCTTTTCTATCTTCTTTCGGCCGCGCTCTTTGCCGTCATCGTGAAGGCCTATGTGCCCCCGCAGTCCGCAGTGACTGCCGTGAATTGGGTCATCAAGGGGGCCGGTGCGTTTTTGTTCGCGCTCATCTTCGTGCATGCGGGGCGGGCGCTCTTCAAAGGGGCGGCGGCCGGGATCCTCGGCGGGATCTTTTCTCTGCTCCTCTTCGGGGCGATCGGCGGCTTCCATGTGACGGCGCTTTTTCCCCTGGAGCTTCTCTACATGGCCGCCGCGGGTGCGTTGGGCGCCATCACGGGCGTGAAAATTCGCAAGGAAGGGAGATAAAACGCTTGCAAATTGTTTTCGCACGTTGTATAATGGAAAAAAAGCTTTCAGGAGAAAGATCATGATCAAGACCATCGCAAAACCTCAGGAAAAGAAAGTCACCGGCTGCGGCGAGTGCAGAAGCACCTGCCAGAGCGCCTGCAAGACGAGCTGCACCGTCGGCAACCAATCCTGCGAACGCGTCACCCGCGAGCAGAAGATCGACGAGCAGAAGTAACTCTTCAACGCGCTATCGGAAAGCGACGCGATGCGTCGCTTTTTCCCGTATATCATAAAAATTATGGTCCACGTTTTTACATATCACGATAACTACTACCTCTACGATACGGGCAGCGGCGCTTTGCATGCCTGCGACGAAAAGGCCGCCCGCTATTTTTCGGGCGAGAGCGTAGAGATGACGGACGAAGAGCTTGCCGAGATCGCAGGGCTTGAGAAGGAAGGCATTCTGAATGCCCCCGAGACCAAGGCGCGCCCCATCAAATCGGATGAGGTGAAGGCGCTCTGTTTGCACGTCTCGCACGATTGCAACCTCCGCTGCAAATATTGTTTTGCGGACGAGGGGGCCTACCATTCCGTGCGCGAGGTCATGTCCTTCGATACGGCGAAGGCTGCCATCGATTTTCTCCTCAAAAACAGCGGAAAGCGCAGAGTTCTGGAGGTGGATTTCTTCGGCGGCGAACCGCTCATGAACCTCGACGTCGTCAAAAAGACCGTCTATTATGCCAAGGAAGAGGGGGCAAAGCTCGGGAAGAAATTCCTCTTCACGACGACGACGAACGGCCTCCTCCTCGACGACGACGCAATAAAATTCCTCAACGAGGAGATGGAGAACGTCGTCCTCTCTCTCGACGGCAGGAAGGAAGTGCACGACGCCGTGCGGAAGACGGTAAACGGCAAGGGAAGCTTCGACGCCGTCATCGAAAAGATCAAAAAATTTGTCAGGATTCGCGGGGACAAGCACTACTACGTGCGCGGCACCTTCACGGCCAAAAATCTCGACTTTTCCAAGGATGTCTTGTTTCTTGCGGACCAGGGGTTCGATAGCATCTCGCTCGAGCCCGTCGTCACGGATATCCCCGAGCTGCAGATCAAAGAGGAACACCTTCCCGCCATCGGGAAGGAGTATGAAAAACTTTGCGACGAATACATCAATCGCGAGGCGGAGGGGAAGGGCTTCCTCTTCTTCCACTTCCATATCGACCTCGAGGGCGGGCCCTGTCTTTCCAAACGGGTCTCCGCATGCGGCGCGGGGAACGAATATTTCTCCGTCGTCCCCAATGGCGATATCTATCCCTGCCACCAATTTGCGGGGGATAAAGAGTTCAGGATGGGCAACGTGTTCGAGGGAACGCTTGATCCCGTTCTCCGCGAGAAATTTGCCCAAAGCTGTCTTTTCACGCGGAAAAAGTGCGAGAATTGCTTTGCGAAATTCATCTGCTCGGGCGGGTGCAACGCCAATAACTATCACTATTGCGGGGATATCAACGAGCCCTACGAGATGACGTGTGCGATGATGAAAAAACGCATCGAATGCGCCATGCATGTGCTCGCTTCGCGCAAGGCGCGCGAAAAATAACAGAAAAAAACAAGAAAATTGGGAGAAGCGGCGCATTTCGGCTTGACGCGCGCGTGCTTTTCCTTTATAATGAAGAAAGTGAGTTTCTCCGCACGGAGAAACGGTAAGCTGATCAAAGAGTCGGCGGCCGCGATGACGGGGCGCCGACGCATACAGGAGGAGGCAATGGGCAAAGTAAAATCGGCGTTATACCTTACGCTGGTCACGATTTTGTTGGCAGGGCTGTGCCTGATGTGTACAGTCTCCTTCAACTACGGCGACTTTAAGGGATTTCGCTCTATTTTGTTGAGCACGGAAAAAGACGCTCTGCTCGGGAACGGGTTCTCGGGCGAAGCGACCGCAGGTGAGTATGAGATGCTCACGGACGGGTCGACCTATGTCGGCGGCGGCTACAGTGTCGTGTACTATCCCGAGGGCGTGCTCTCGCAGGATGCATACGAGAGTGAGCTCGAAAGGCGCCAAGCGCTCTGCGATTCACTCACCGCGGCAGGCAACGAGGCCGACGGCGACGAACTCGCCAAGGCGCAAAAAGATCTCAAGGACTATGAGGAAAACTACGCGAAGAAGGGTTCGCTCTACTTCAGAGTGGGCGCCTACGACGCAGAGGATGCGGAGAAGAAGGGCGTCTGCTCCCTCGGAGAGGGCAATGCCGTCACCTTCGACGAGAAGTTCGAAGCGGCCTTCCAAGCGGCCGTCTGCCAGCTTCAAACGCGCGTCACCGAGCTCGGCCTGGAGGACGCCCGCGTCGAAGTCCGCGACACATACTCCGTAAGCGTCTTCCTTCCCGCACTCATGGGCACGCAGGGGCAGGGCAATGTGATGACCGACCTCGGCACGTTCGGCGCTTTCGACCTCAAATACGGTTCGAGCGAAGATTCCGCAACGGGTATCGCCTTTGATGCGGACAAGAACGAGACTATCCGCGACTATGTGAAATCGGCCTACTATGTCTCGAACGGCGGAACGCCCTCCGTGGCCATCAGCTTCACGAAGGCGGGGCGCGAGGCCGTCAAGAACTGGACGGCGGAGGCCTCCGGTTCCACCTACCTCTACTTCTATGTGGGGGATCGGTCGGTGATCACGCTCACGGCCAGCCAGCAGATCGACCAGAGCACCCTCTATATCAGCGGCAGTTATACCGCGCCTTGGGCGAAGTCGGCCGCGCTCGCGATCGATACCGCACTCAACGGGCAGGCGACCGACCTTGCATTCAGCGTCGGGGAAGTGTATGTGCAGGAAGCCCTCTTCGGCGGCCTCGCCTTCACCCTCTGCTGTATCGCATGCGCCGTCCTCTTTGTTGCGATGCTTATCGGGATGTTCGTGCGCTATCATCTGCTCGGGTTCGTCTATCTCTATTCCCTTCTCATCTATCTCTTCCCGATGATCCTTCTCGTCTGGGGGATCCCCGTTTTGCACCTCGGGATCGAGACGTTCCTCGCCGTTGCATTCGGTGCGTTGCTTCTCACCGCCTCGACCGCTTATACCTATGAGGGCGCGAGGAAGGAATATGCACAGGGCAAGACGATCGTCACCTCCGTCAAGGGCAGCTATAAGAAATGCTTCTGGCCGGTGTTCGACCTTCACATCGTGCTCGCGCTCATCTCCTTCGTGACCTACTTTATCGCTATGGGCGAGCTCGCCGTTTTCGCCTTCACCATGGGGCTTGCCACCGTTCTTTCCGGGCTCATATCGCTCGCGGTCGGCCGGTTCGACTGGGCCTGCATGATGTCGTTTGCCAAAGACAAGGGCAAGTTCTGCAACTTCAAGCGGGAGGAACTCGAAGATGAATAAGCTCAGATCAAATAAGCTGTTTGCGCTCTTTGTTGCGCTCTCCTCAGTCATCATTATCGCGGGCATCGTGCTGTATGCCGTTCTCGGCTTCAACAATGCACAGGATAAGCCCGCCACCAAGTATATCGATGTGACCTACGGCGCGGCCGTCGTCAACGGGACGGTCGGCGAAGAAGATGCTCCCGCCTATCTCGAAAAGAGTGCGGAAGAAGTTTTAAGCACCGCAGGGCTCTCCTTCGAAAAAGATCATCTCGATGTGGGCGCGATCACCTCGGGCAACATCGGTGCGAGCGGCCAGCAGGTCACCGTACGCTACAGCTTCGCGAATGCCACGGACGACGCGCTCGAAGCGGCCGCCGGCGATATCGCCAAAGCCCTTGCTTCCCAGCCCGCCTTTGCAGACGTCACCGTTGCCTGGCATACGGCGGAGAGCCTTGCCCTTACCAAAGCCGCTTGGCGCGGTGCGATCGCACTCGCTGTGGGCGCCGTCGTTGCACTCATCTATGTGACCGTCCGCTTCGGCGTGAGCTGCGGCGTTGCGGGTCTCGTCGTCTGTTGCCACGATGCGCTCTTTACGGCGGCGATCTTCGCGATTGCACGTATCCCGGTCTTCGGGTTCGCGCCCCTTCTCTATGCGGGGGTCGCGGCGTTTGCCTCCGCGGCAGTGTGGACGGTCGTCTGCATCAAGCTCAGGAGCGCTTGGAAGGCAGCGGGGAGCGAGGAGATCAAGGCAGATGCGCTTGCCGATACGGCCGCCGCTTCCTCGTGGAAGCTCGTCCTTTGCATCGCAGGTGCGCTTGCCGCCGTCGTCCTCGTGCTCGGGCTCGTCGCAGCTGCGGGTACGCGCGCCCTCGTTCTTCCCGCGATCGTGGGCTGCCTCGTCCCTGCCTATTCTTCCCTTCTCATCGGGCTCAAAGTGTTCGAGCCCATCCGCAAGGCGTTCGATAAGAAGCGTGCCTCCAAAAAGGGCGGCTATGTGCGCAAAAAGAAGAAGGCGGAGCTTGAAGCCGAGGAGTGACCGTCAAAACAAAATTCGGGGCGGGAAAATCATCCCGCCCTTTTTGATAAGGAAAAACCATGAAGAAGCTCGTCCGCGAATTTGAATTTTCGCCCGAACAACTTCATAGCGTAAAGGAACTCGCCCACAGCGTCGGCGTCACCGAAGTGACGGCGGGGATATTGTATGCCCGCGGCGTGGATACTGCGGAAAAGGCGCAGGCATTTTTACATCCCTCCGAGAGCCGGTACCTCTCTCCCATGCTCATGAAAGGCATGCGGGAAGCCGTGGAGCTTCTGACGCGTGCCCGCGACGAGGAGTGGCGGGTGGCCGTTTTCGGCGATTACGATGCCGACGGCATCGGTGCATGCGCCGTGCTTTCGCGCGCCCTCAAGACGTTCGGCATCGAGCCCTATCTCTTCGTTCCCGAACGGAGCGACGGCTATGGGCTCTCCATCCCCGCCATCGACCGCATCTTCGACGAATTTCTGCCCGACCTCTTTGTCACCGTCGACTGCGGGATATCGTGCAAAAACGAGGTGGAATATATCAAGGAGCAGGGGGCATTCGTCATCGTCACCGACCATCACGAACTGCCCGAAGAG
This sequence comes from uncultured Clostridia bacterium, assembly GCA_947589585.1. Taxonomy (GTDB): domain Bacteria; phylum Bacillota; class Clostridia; order Christensenellales; family Borkfalkiaceae; genus Gallimonas. The sequence continues at coordinate 7,572 of CANQCA010000036.1, read as the reverse complement.
CTCCCCGATTGCATCGTCATCAATCCCAAACTCAAGGACGATTATCCCTACGATAACCTCTGCGGTGCAGGCGTCGCCTTCAAGCTCGCGCAGGCGCTCATCGGAAAAGACGCCTACGATCTCGTCGATTTCGCCGCACTCTCCACCGTCGCGGACAGCGTTCCCCTTCTCGGGGAGAACCGCGATATCGTCGCCGAAGGGCTTCGCCGCATCGAGGAGAGTCCTCGCGCCGCTTTTTCCGCCCTGCTCGAAAAGCCGGAGAAGGTCACGGCGCAGACGCTCGCTTTCACCGTCGCCCCCCGTATCAATGCGGCGGGAAGGATGGGGGACGCCCGCGCGGCGCTCACCCTGTTTACGAGTGAGGATGAAGAAGAGATCGCCGAGCTTGCCGCCCGCCTCAACCGCTATAATACGGAAAGGCAGAAGCTTTGCGACGAGCTCTACACGCAGGTGCTTGAAAAAATCGGGGAAGAGGGCTCGTTCGGCAACGTCATCATGCTGGCCGAGAGCGGCTGGCACGCCGGCTTTATCGGCATCGTGGCCGCACGCATCGCGGAGGAATTCTCCCGCCCCGCCCTTTTATTTGTCCGCCGCGGCGACGTTCTGAAGGGCAGCGCGCGCAGCATCGAACGCGTGAACATCTTCGAAGCTCTTAGGAGCTGCTCGGACCACATCTCCGAGTTCGGCGGCCATGCGCAGGCGGCGGGCATCAATGTGGAAGCCGATGAGTTCATCCCGCTCAAGGATGCACTCAACGGCTACATCGGCGAGAAATATTCCCGCGAAGATTTCATCCCCGTCCTCCCGATCGCAGGCGAGCTCGGGGAGAACTTTACCGCGATCGCACGCGAGCTCACTCTGCTCGAGCCTTGCGGAATGGGGAACAGGCGGCCGCTCTTCATTGTGCGGGCGGGAAGGATCGAGGCGGCGCCCATCAAACCCGCTTCTCCCCATGTATCCATGAAGATCGGGGGGATGGACTTTGTCTACTTCGGCGGGATGAAAGATCTCGCCGTGCTCAAAAGCGACCTCGAAAAGACGGTCGTATTCGAATATAACGTCTCCCGTTTCAAGGGCAAAGAATATGTGAAGGGGTTCGTCCGCACCGTCCTCTGCGACGGGATGAGCGGCACGGATGCCGAACTCGGCAGCTTCGAAAATGCGCTTCGGCTACTTCCGAAAAGCGTTCCCGTCGCCCACAGGATGCAAAAGGACGATCTCAACGCCTTTTTGGCGGAACGCCTGGCGGCATGCGCCTACGGAACATGCGTCGTCGTGCACGACCGCCGGACTCTGCAAAACTATCCCGCACTTGAAGGGTTGGATATCGAACTCTACCGTCCGTCCGCGCGTGGGGCGGGGAACTGCATCGTCCTATCTCCCGCACCCGACGCAAACCTCAATGTATTCCGCGATATCGCCGTGCTCGACGGGCCGCTCCGCCTCCCCGAGACGGGTAGGGCAAACATCGTTTGTGCAAGCGATCTTTCGGACATGGGTGCCATGAAACGCGTCTCGACCGTCCGCGAAGACCTTCTCGCCGTGTTCTCCGCACTGCGCCGTTTCGACGGGGCGGAGACGGGCTGCGGCTATCTGGAGGCCGTGCGGGCGTTGCGGCTTCCCTTCGATGCGTACGAGACCGTGTTCGCCCTCGCCGTCTTCGAGGAGCTCGGCCTTATCTCGCTCTCCGAGGGAAGGCTCAGGGTTTTCCGCGGCATCAGGACGGAGCTTACGAACGCAAAGATCTATACGGCCGTTGTTCGGTCGAAGGAGGAGGGATAGCGATGGAACCCATCCTCATGAAGATATACGAATTCTACTCGGGCACCGACCGCGACATGCTTCTGCATGCCTACGACTATGCCAAGAAGGCGCATGAGGACCAGAAGCGCGCCTCGGGCGAGCCGTATTTCATCCACCCCTGCGCTGTCGCCGAGATCCTCTTGGATCTTGGGCTGGACGCCGAGACCATTGCCGCCGCGCTCCTGCACGACGTCATCGAGGATACGCCCGCGACCGAGGAAGATATCCGCCGCGAATTCGGCGACAGCGTCCTGACGCTCGTTTCGGGCGTCACGAAGTTGGATAAGATCGTCTTCAAGTCCGAGGAAGAGGAGGAGGCGGAGAACTTCCGCAAGATCTTCATCGCGATGGCGAAGGATATCCGCGTCATCATCATCAAGCTCGCCGACCGTCTCCACAACATGCGTTCGCTCACCTACCTTTCCCCCGAGCGGCAGAAGAAGATGGCCCGCGAGACCCTCGATATCTATGCGCCCATCGCGGGGCGGCTGGGTATCAGTCAGGTCAAGTGCGAACTCGAGGATCTCTGTCTCAAATATCTCGACCCCGACGCCTTTGCCTTCCTCGTTGCGAACATCCACCAAAAACTCGAGGAACGCAACCGCTTTGTCAATTCCGTCGTCGAGGAGATCAAGGAGATCTTAAAGGAGAGCAATATCGCGGGGGAAGTGTTCGGCAGGCCCAAGCACTTCTACTCGATCTATAAGAAGATGAAGGCGAAGGATCTCGCCCTCGAACAGATCTACGACCTCACCGCCGTGCGCGTCATCGTGAGCACGGTGGATGAGTGCTACGAAGTGTTCGGCAAGATCCATAAAAAATGGAAGCCCGTGCCGGGGCGCATCAAGGATTATATTGCGACCCCCAAGCCCAACATGTACCAATCCCTGCATACGACGGTGGTCACCGACTTCGGCCAGCCCTTCGAGATCCAGATCCGTACGGCGGAAATGCACCGCACGGCCGAGTACGGTATCGCCGCGCATTGGAAGTATAAGGAGAACCGCGACGTCGCGACCAAGCTCGACCAACGTTTCTCGTGGATCCGCGAGATGATGGAGCTCCAGGGCGGGTTCAAGGATTCCAAGGAATTCATGAATACGGTGAAGGAAGAGCTGTATAGCTCGGAGCTTCTCGTCTTCACCCCCCGCGGGAAGGTCATCTCCCTGCCCGAAGGGGCGACGCCCGTCGACTTCGCCTATGCCATCCACTCCGAGGTGGGCAACCACTGCACGGGTGCGAAGGTGAACGGCAAGATCGTGCCTTTGAGCTCGACGCTCTCCCTCGGCGACGTCGTCGAGATCATCACCTCGCCCGCGAGCAAGGGACCCTCGCGGGACTGGCTCAAATTCATCAAATCTTCTTCCGCAAAGGCGAAGATCAAGCAGTTCTATAAGAAGGAGACGAAGGAAGAGAACATCAAATTGGGGCGTACCATGCTCGAGGAAGCGGCCAAAAAGAGGGGATATACCCTTGCCGAGTTGCTCACCCCCGAGAGCTTCAAAACCATCTCCATGCGCCTTTCCTTCGATACGCAGGAGGAGATGTTCTCCGCCGTGGGATACGGCGCGATTTCGGTCAATCAAGTCCTCTTCAAACTCATCGACTATTTCCGCAAGGAAGTTCCCCAGCCCGTAGAGCTTCGTCCCTTCAAGGAAAAGAACGTCAGCGACACCGTCACCGTCAAGGGCCTTGCTGGCCTTCTCGTCTCCTTTGCGGGGTGCTGTTCGCCCGTTCCCGGCGACGAGATCGTCGGCTTTGTGACACGGGGAAGGGGGGTCGTCATCCACAGGCGCGACTGCGCCAATATGCGTAACGTCGATCCTATGCGCCTGCAACCCGCGGAATGGGTCTCGAGAGCGGGCGCCGCACGCTTCCGCGTGACCTTCGTCGTCTATGCCGAAGAGCAGGGCGCCGCGCTTGCCGCCATCTCGCAGGCGACGGCGGATATGAAGCTCTCCATCACCTCCATCAACGGGCGGTACGATAAGAGCAACGCCGCCATCGTCGAGGTCACCGTCACCCTCATGGGCAGGCAGGATGCCGAGGTGTTCATGGGCAAGCTCAAAGCGCAAAACAAGATCATCGACGTCCACCGCCTGAGCAGTTGAGCTGGTTTCGGGCAACCTTTCATGCGTTTTCTAAACGGTCTTCCTCGGACATGGTACCAACATTATTTGTCATAGGAGCAAAAAATGGTCGAATCTGCCTTTGAATGGCTCTCGCAGGAGCTCATGGACGTTTGCCGCCTCTTCGAGGGGGCGAATGCGCTCCCGATCTCCCATATCATCAAAGAAGACGGCGCACGCTTTGCGGGCGTCTTTTGTATCGACGGGGAAACTTTTCCCTACTCCTATGAGGATACCGCGCGCACAGAGACGGAGCAAAAGAGCCTTACAAAGCGGTATGCGAAGCTCGCCCTCTACAAGATTCTCTCCGAGAAATACCATAAAACTCTGCCGTGGGGGTCGCTCACGGGCATCCGCCCGACCCGCCTCGCCTACGCTTCCATCGAAAAGACGGGGGAGTTCGAAAATTTCTTCCGCACCCTCGGCGTTTCGGAGGAAAATATCGCCCTCACCGCCCGCGTCTTGGAGGGGCAGAAGGGCATCTACGAGCGCAGGGAGGGGAATTGCGACCTCTTCGTCTCCCTCCCGTTCTGCCCGACCAAGTGCGTGTATTGCTCCTTCATCACCGCCCCGATCGCGGCGACGAGAAAGTTCATGCCCGCTTACCTTTCCGCCCTCGAAAGGGAGCTCAAAGCCGCAAAACATCTCTATCAGAACCTGCGCTCCGTCTATATCGGCGGGGGAACGCCCTTCGTCTTGGAGGCGGAAGAGCTCGAGCGCGTCTTTCAAGCGATCGCGCCCCTGAGAGAAAACGGGTGCGAATACACCGTCGAGGCGGGGCGGCCCGACGTTTTCACGGAGGAAAAGCTCGACTTGTGCAAAAAATACGGCGTGACGCGCATCTGCATCAACGCACAGAGCTTTTCGGATAGGACGCTCGCCGCCATCGGCAGGAAGCACTCCGCCGAGGACGTTGTAAGGGCGTTTGAAATGGCAAAGCCCTATGGCTTCGATACGAACTGCGACCTCATCGCGGGGCTCACGGGCGAGAGCCTCGAGGAATTTGAAAACAGCGTGGATACCGCGATCGGTCTTTCCCCCGAAAATATCACCGTGCACACCCTGTGTCTCAAAAAGGGCGCAAAGCTCAAAGAGGAGACGGAGACGCTCTCCGAGGGGGGCATGTCCGCGATGATCGCCTATTCCCGCGAAAAACTCACCGCCGCGGGGTACGCGCCCTACTACCTCTACCGCCAAAAATACATGGCGGGTGCACACGAGAACACGGGCTGGGCGAAGCCGCAAAAAGCGTGCGTATACAACGTGGACGTGATGGAGGAGAGCGCGGATAACCTCGCCGTCGGTGCCAACGCCATTTCCAAACGCGTATTCTTTGGTGAAGGCCGCATCGAGCGCCTTGCCTCGCCCAAGGATCTTCCCACCTTCCTTGCCAAAGTCGATGCGCTCATCGAGGGGAAGAACAAATTGTTTGGGTAATATAAAGGGGTTTCTGTCATTCCGAGGCCGAAGCGCCGAGAGAATCCCCTTATACAAAGTCCGCAAGGCTTCCCCCTTTCCAAGGGGGAAGCTGTCACGTAGGACTGATGGGGGTTGACCTGCCCCTGTTTACGGGGGCGGGTGGCGAACGGAGTGAGACAGGTGGGGGGGCTTTTCACATTCAACCCCCACCACCGCCTGCGGCGGAGCTTTCTCACGCGGGTAGAACCCCGCGTTCGGCCACCGTTCGCGCGTCCATATGCGCTCACTTACCGCAAAACGCAGCACACGGCACACTGTGCCGCTGTGCAGAACTGCGTTTTGCGACCCTTCAAAGGGGGCAGCTCACTCCCTCTGAGAGGGGAAGGCTTACAAACCCCATTAAAACGCGCCTGCGGGGCGTGCATGTAGCACGCCCCGCAGGATTTTTTATACAAAATTTTTATATTTTTCTTTACATAATATTATTCTTCGCCGGAATTGGTTTTTGCGCCCGTCTCATCTTCCAGCCCTAAAAGGTAGTCGCTCGTCACGCCGAAGTAGAGGGCAAGCATAATGAGCTCGTCCATGCTCGGTTCATTGTAACCCGTTTTCCACTTGGAAAGTTTTTGTTTGGAAATTCGCAAGTCGGCGCATATGTCTTTTTGCATTTTTCCGCTTTCTGCGATCAACTCCTTCAATCTCGATTCAAATTGATTTGTCATGTTATGAAAAAAATATCAAAAATGGGGACCATTTACTTGACGGTTTCCAAAATGGGGACTATAATGAAAATAGTCCGAAAGGAAAAATTTTATTCATAGGAGATGTAAAATGAAGAAAAGAGTAATGGCTTTGGCGGCTTGTCTTGCCGCTGTGTTTGCGCTCGGAGTGTTTGCGGCGTGCGACGACGACAGTTCTTCAAGTACGCAGGGTAGCTCGGGAACGCAACAGGGTAGCTCAAACACGCAGCAAGGCGGCTCGGGAGCGCAGCAAGGTAGTTCGGGAACACAACAAGGCGGAGGACAGTCCTCCGAACACACGCATTCCTTCTCGAACGAATGGAAAAAGGATGACGAATTTCATTGGCATGCTGCCACCTGCGAGCACACGGACGAGATTTCGGGGAAGGAAGCGCATACCATGTCGGGGGGAGCATGTTCTGTATGCGGCTATTTCGTAGTAGACGAAAATACCGACATCGAGGCTTATAGGTCCGACACGGTCACACAGGAAGAATGGGAGGCCGCACTTTCTTCGCAGCAGCTCGAAAACTTCTTAATGATCCACAAGTATCAGACCATGAGCGGGGAGGAGTACGAATCGAGCTATCAGATCGTTGGTAAAAACTATCACAGAGTGACAAAGATCCTCTCAGGCAGCAGAACGAACTATGAAGAGGAGATCCTTATCAAACGCACAGACACCGGGTATGACCAGTATACGATCAGCTATACAGATCCCGCAAATAAGGGCAAATGGAAAAAGACGAGCCCTGTGATCGGTTCGTCGGAAAAGAATAATAATGCGGGGTTCGGCGATACACTTCGCAGCGTAAAGGATTCTTACGGGAACGCTATCTTCGACAATGAGACCACCGCCTATCGTTGCACTGCTCTCGTGGGATTCGGAACGCAGATAAACTTCTACTTGAAGTTCAATGCCGGAAAGGTTTTCGCGCTCGGGTATGAAGTTGATCCCAATTCGAAGATCTTCACCTCTGTCTCCAATGTCACATTTATGACTGTTTACGGTTACGGTGAAGCGGCGGTCAAAGCGCCGCGTAGCACAGATGTACAAATTTGATAAGGAGAAATATTATGAAAAAGCTTTCCCAATGGATCGTACTTATGATTTCCACGGTTTTGTGCCTCGGAGCATTCGCGGCCTGCAGCTCAGGCGAAAGTTTCGAAAAGGATGGACTGGACGCTGTCCGTCAGCATTTGGAATCAAACCATAATTATACGGTAACGTACAATGATATGGAATACCGTGTCAACAGCGATTGCGTCGTGTATGTCTCGGATTCACTCTATCAAGCATATGTCTACAATGGACAGGACGGAGGAAAGGTCAGCTATCGGATGTTTGATTACCTTGAAAAATTCGATAGCGTTATGTCAAGCGGCGATACGTTGGACGGCACGAAGGATGATTTCTATTTGAAATTGGGATACGCAAAGGCGCTGTATCTCGATTGGGAGTATGCGTCGGGAGAATATGT
>CANQCA010000035.1 GCA_947589585.1 uncultured Clostridia bacterium | reverse complement strand
GACTTCGAACTCTTCGATACGATGAAGGGGGACAGCAAGGCGGTGGATAACTTCAACGCGACCAAGATCTGCGACGTCTTGTATCCCAACGACAACACGATGGTGGGCAAGCTCCTCCGCCTCCGCCAGCAGTACTTCATGGTGTCCGCTTCCCTTCAGGATATCGTCAGGAAGTTCAAGGCGGCGGGAAGAGACCTTCATACCCTTCCCGAAAAATACTGCTTCCAGCTCAACGATACGCACCCCGTGCTCGCGATCCCCGAGCTCATCCGCATTCTGCGCTGTGAGGGGCTCTCCTTCGACGAGGCGTTCGAGATCGCCCGTGGGTGCTTCAACTTCACCAACCACACCATCATGGCGGAAGCGCTCGAGCGGTGGGATGCATTGGCACTCTCCGACCTTCTTCCCTCCGTCTACGAACAGATCCTCGGCTGTCAGGAGCGTTTGGAGCGGGAAGGGCTGGATCGGGACCGCTTCTTCATCGTGCGCGACGGCACCATCCACATGGCGAACCTCGCGATCTTCGTCTCTTCGAAGGTGAACGGCGTCGCCGAGATCCACACGAATATCTTGAAGACGGAGACCTTCAAAAATTGGTACGAACGCTATCCCGAGAAGTTCGTCAACATCACGAACGGCATCACGCCCCGCCGCTGGCTGCTTCTCAACAACCCCGCGCTTGCCAAGGTCATCGATGCGAAGATCGGCGAGGGTTGGCACACCGACCTCAAACAGCTCGCCTCGCTCCGTCCCTTCGTGGATGAGATCTTGCCCGACTTCAAGCGCATCAAGGGGGAGAACAAGCAAAAGCTCGCCGCCTACATCAAGGAGCGCGAAGGGGTGGACCTTCCGCCGCACTTCATCTTCGATATCCAGATCAAGCGTCTGCACGAGTACAAGCGACAGCTTCTCAACGCCTTCTCCATTCTGCACTTCTATTTCGGCATAAAGGACGGCACCATCAAAGACTTCCCGCCCACTGCCTTCATCTTCGGTGCGAAGGCAGCCCCGGGCTACTATATGGCGAAGGCGGTCATCAAATTCATCAACGAGATCGCAAAGCTCGTCAACGGCGATGAGGAAGTCTCCAAGGTCATGCGCGTCGTCTTCGTGCAGGACTACGACGTCTCCTATGCTGAGAAGCTCGTCTGCGCGGCGGACGCTTCCGAACAGATCTCCACCGCGGACGGTGACGCTCGGCACCATGGACGGCGCGAACGTCGAGATCTGCGAAGAGGCGGGCAGGGAAAACAACTACATCTTCGGTGCGACCGTGGACGAAGTCAACGCCGTCAAACACAGCTATAACCCTTGGGCTATCATCAACAGAACCCCCGAGCTTCGCCGCATTCTCGATACGCTTGTGAACGGGACGTTCTCCGACGAGCGCGGCGTTTTGAAGCGTCTCTACGAGAGCATCACGGGCGGCTACGAACCGGATAGATACCTCGTCTGCTACGACTTTGCCGACTACATCCGCGTGAAGGAGCAGCTCCTCCGCGACTATGGCAGCGACGAATTCTTCAGAAAGAGCCTTCTCAACCTCTGCGCCGCGGGCAAGTTCTCCGCAGACCGCTCCGTCCGCGACTACGCCGCCCTCATCTGGCACATCGGCTGATAAAATTTCGAAAGAACAAGGGACTGCTGCGGCAGTCCCTTTTTGCATATCTTTTTCGGGGCTGCGCATACTGCGGATAAAGGAGCTTATCATGAAGAAATTTTTCAGTCTCGCCGCTCTGCTCTCTGCAGCCCTTCTCCTTTCCGCATGCGGGGGAGCGGGCGATGTGAACGAGGATACCGATCCCTATGCGCTCAAGTCGGAAAAATTGCAGAATGAGGGCTGGGAAGAAGCCTTCTCCGCGCAGGAAAATTACTGCGTCAAGACGGTGCTTACAAACTCTCCGACGAAAAAGGAGGGTACCATGTCCGAGGTCACGACCATGGATTTTTGTAACGACGGCGAAAGAGTATACTTTTCGATGTGCGTAAAAGAGGGGGATACGACCGTCTACGAGGCTGAGTCGTATGCAGACCTTACCGATAAAAAGGCCATCTGGTCGCGTTCGAAGGAGGACGGCGATTGGTCGGAATGGGATAGCGAAACCTATACCTCGGAACAGTTCGCCGAGTTTTTCAAGGGGTTCCTGCCTCCCGCCTTTGCCCGCGATGCTTCTGCGGCGTTCACCTATAGCGAGAGCGAAAACGGCTATACCATGTCCGAAGACGGCCTTTCGGAAAATGCCGAAGCGCTCGGCGGATATGTCGACGGCGTCCTCTCTTGCGCGCCCTCTTTTGAAGAGGGGATGCAGGCGGAGAAGTTCGTCCTCAAGTTTACGGACGGAAAGCCGAGCGCCTGCCTTTTCGAGCTCACATCGGGCACGGATGCACCGGGCGAGGCAGACGAGGCCCGCAGTGCGCACATTCCCCCCATCCCGCACCCCTATCCGATGCCGCACATCCACATCACCCGTCACGGCACCGTCCCGCGTATCATCATCCTTCTTCCCAAGGTGGAACGCATCCGGCCCGCGAGGGAAGCCGCCCCGGCCCATGTAGCCTGTTCACAGCTTTTTTACGGTTACGGAAAGGCGCGCGTGACGCTCCCTTCCGATCTCCCGCCCCTCAGCGAATCATAAAAGCCTTTCCCGCCCTCCAAGGCGGGATTTTTTTATTTTGGAAATGCCCGAAAGTGAGTTGCTTTATTTTTTCGGGTGTGATAAGATATGAAAGATCGTGACCGGAGCGTAAGAGAAGATGGATAAGAAAACCTTCCGTGAAAAATATTTGCCTGTGATCCTGAAGAGCGCCTTCGCCATATTCTATACGGGTGTCGTGCGCGCGCTTGCGATCTATATGTTCGTCACGCCCAACAAGTTCGCCCCGGGCGGGATCAACGGCCTCTCCGTGCTTTTGGAATATCTCACGGGGCTGAATGCGGGGTATTTCCTCATCATCTTCAATGTGCCGCTCTTCTTCCTCGCCTTCTTCTTTTTGGGGAAAAGAGGGGCGATCGATTCGACTGCTTCCATGCTTTTATCTTCCGGCCTTCTCATTTTGTTTGAACAGGTCAAGGGCTTCCCCGTCTTTGCACCGCCCGAAAACGAGAAGATCGCCTATGGCATCATGGCGGCGGTCGCAAGCGGAATCCTTCTCGGTATCCCCCTCGCGGGCATGATCCGCGATTGCGGCACTGCGGGCGGGACGGGCATCCTCGCCTCCCTCGTCAATAAGAAATACCGGTATCTCAGCGTGAGCTGGATGACTTCGGGCTTCGACGCCGTCGTCGTCATCGCGTCCTTCTTCGTCTACTACGAATGGGGGGAACCCTTCGCCGATAACTTCGCCGTCAATCTGATGCCCGTTCTTCTGGCCCTCGTCTCCCTGTACGCAACGAGCAAGACCTCGGACGTCATCCTGCACGGCTTCCAGACGGCGTATAAATTCGAGATCATCACGACACACCCCGAGGAAGTCGCCGCCGAGATCATGGAACGCACCCACCACGGCGTCACCCTGGTGCATGCGACGGGCATGTATTCGCATTCGGATAAGAGCATGCTCGTCTGCCTCATAAGAAAGCGCCAAATCGCCCAGTTGCAGAGAATCATCAAGGAGTTTCCGGATACGTTTGCTTATTTTACCCCCGCCTCCGAAGTTTATGGCAGGTTCATAAAATAATTCGCAAATTTTGTTTTGCTTTTTGGTTTAAGCTGTCATTCCGAGACCCCAACGGGGTCGAGAGAATCCCCTTATACGAAGTCTATACCTCGCAAAACAAAACTTTGCGAGGGGTTAGCATCGTCATCTCTAAACTTTTTCGCCCGCTGTGCTTGTTTGTTCTCAAAGACAATAAGGCGACAGGGCTCGCCAACTTGGGTCGTGCTTGCGCAGGGAGACCCTGCTTGCACCGTTATTGGAAGCGACGCGGGCTGCGAAAAGCCTCGCACTCCTTGCCTTGCTTGCTTCTCCGCGTTTTAACGGTAACGGGACCCCCACCACCGCTGGTGCGGAGCCTCCCCCTTAAAAAGGGGTAAGCCCTACCCTTCGCTTGCGAGGGGGAGGGTGGCACGGCAAAGCCGTGACGGGTGGGGGAGTGCCGCCCTCTCTTCATCATTCCTTACACCGCCCTTCGGGGCGGCTTTTTCGTCGTCTGTTTTGTTTAGCGTCGGTAAAATCATGGTATAATATTGATTGAAAAAACGATAGGGAGGGCAATGAAAATGGATATGCAGAAATTCACACAAAAATCCTTGCAGGCGCTGCACGATGCGCAGGATGCGGCGATCGGGCGCGGCAACGCAGAACTTACCGCCCTTCATCTCACCGTGGCGCTGCTTGAGCCGGACGGGCTCTGCCGCCGCATTTTGCGCCGTACGGGCGTGGACGGCGAAGGGCTTTTTTCCGCCGCCTCGGAAGAGATAGACCGTCTTCCGCGCGTTTCCAACGTCTCCGCGGGCAATCTCTATCCCACGGCGGCGCTATCCCGCATTCTGAATGAGGCGGAAAAGCTCGCGAAGGGCATGAAGGATGAATATATCTCCGTTGAGCACCTCTTCTTGTGCCTGTTCGACAATGCAGAGGGCGGGCTCGAGAAGCTGTTCAAACGCTTCGGCGTGACGAAGGAAGGTTTCTTGAAGGGGCTAAAAGAGGTCCGCGGCAACCAAAGCGTGACAAGCGACGACCCCGAAGCCACCTATGAGGCGCTCGAAAAGTACGGCACCGACCTCACAAAGCGCGCCCGTGCGCACAAGCTGGAGCCCGTCATCGGGCGGGACGAGGAAATAAGAAGCGTCATCCGCATCCTCTCCCGCAAGACCAAGAACAACCCCGTGCTCATCGGCGAGCCCGGCGTAGGCAAGACTGCCATCGCAGAGGGCCTTGCCCAGCGTATCGCCCGCGGCGACGTTCCCGAGGGCTTGAAGGGAAAGACGCTCTTCTCCTTGGACATGGGTGCCCTCATTGCGGGCGCGAAGTACCGCGGCGAGTTTGAAGAACGCCTCAAAGCCGTCCTCAAAGAGGTCGCCGATTCCGAGGGCGGGATCCTGCTGTTCATCGACGAGCTCCACACCGTCGTGGGCGCGGGCAAGAGCGAGGGCGCGATGGACGCGGGGAACCTGCTGAAGCCCATGCTCGCCCGCGGGGAACTGCACTGCATCGGGGCGACCACCCTCGATGAATACCGCAAATATATCGAAAAGGACGCCGCGCTCGAACGCCGCTTCCAGCCCGTGCTCGTCGGGGAACCCACGGTGGAGGACACGATCTCCATTCTGCGCGGGCTCAAAGAGCGCTTTGAAATTTTCCACGGCGTCCGCATCCACGACGACGCCTTGGTCGCCGCGGCGACGCTCTCAAACAGGTACATCACCGACCGCTTCCTTCCAGATAAAGCCATCGACCTTATCGACGAGGCGGCAGCCATGATCCGCACGGAGATCGACTCCATGCCCTCGGACATGGATGCCTTAAACCGCAAGATCATCCAGCTCGAAGTGGAGGAAAAGGCGCTTGCAAAAGAGCAGGATAAACTCTCTGCCGCCCGCCTCGAGGCCCTCAAAAAAGAGCTCTCCGAATGCAAGGAGAACTTCACCGCGATGAAGGCGAAATGGGAAGAGGAGAAGAATTCCATTCGCGCCGAAAAGGAGCTCAAGGAGAAGATCGACGCCATGAACGGGGAGATTGAATCGGCGATGGTGCGCGGCGAGCTCGAAAAGGCCTCCCGCCTTCGCTACGGGGAGCTTCCCACACTTCAAAAACAGCTCGAGGAGGCGAAGAAAAGCGTGCAGGGGAGGAAGGATGCCCTTCTCCAGAACGAGGTCACCGAGGAGGAGATCGGCCGTATCGTCTCCCGTCAAACGGGCATTCCCGTCGCCCGCCTCAAGGAGGGCGAACGCGCGAAGCTTTTGCATCTCGAAGAGGACCTGCACCGCCGTGTCGTGGGGCAGGATGAGGCGGTAAAGAAGGTCTCGGACGCGATCATGCGTGCCCGCGCAGGCATTGCCGATCCCAACCGCCCCATCGGGTCCTTCCTCTTTCTCGGCCCCACGGGGGTGGGTAAGACCGAGCTCGCAAAGGCGCTCGCCGCAAATCTTTTCGACGACGAAAAGAACCTCATCCGCATCGATATGAGCGAATATATGGAGAAATTCTCCGTCTCCCGTCTCATCGGCGCGCCCCCCGGATACGTCGGCTACGAAGAGGGCGGCACGCTCACCGAGGCCGTCCGCCGCCGTCCCTATTCCATCGTCCTTTTCGACGAGGTGGAAAAGGCGCACCCCGACGTCTTCAACATCCTTCTCCAGATCCTCGACGACGGGCGCATCACGGATTCGCAAGGGCGGACGGTGGACTTCAAGAATACCGTCATCATCCTCACGTCCAATCTCGGCGCCGACCTCATCCAGAGCGGCATCGAGGAAGGGGAGCTCAGCGAAGAGGCAAAGGCGGGCGTGAAGGAGGTTTTGCGCCGCGCCTTCCGCCCCGAATTTTTGAACAGGCTCGATGAGATCGTCCTCTTCAAGCCCCTTACGCACGAAGAGATCGACAGCATCGTCGATCTGCTCCTTCAAAAACTTGCCGAAAGAGTGAAGTCTCTTCATCTTACCGTGACGAAACGCGCCCGCGCTTACATCTCGGATTGCGGCTACGACCCCGTCTACGGCGCCCGCCCCTTAAAGCGTTTCCTCCAGACGCATGTCGAAAATCTCATCGCCCGCTACATCCTCGAAAACAACCCCGAGGAAGGAAAATCTATCACCCTGACCGCGGACATGGGTGGCCTGAAATTGGTCGAAGGGGATGAGGCATGAGTGAGATCGTGCATGTTTTCGTGGCGCGGGAAGAGGATGTCCCCGCGGGCGGGGAGATCTATCCCGCGCAGCGCAGGGCCGAGATAGCGGGGTGCGGGAACGAGCGGGTGCGTGCACAGAAGCTGGCGGTATGGAAGCTCCTCGAGCGCGCCTTGAAGGAGACGATGGGGACAGATCCGAGCAGTCTGCGCTTCACCCTCGAAAAGAGCGGAAAATGGGTGGCGGACGGGGTGCAGTTCTCGCTTGCACACAGCCACGGGCTCGTCGCCGTCGCCCTCTCCCGTCTTCCCGTCGGCGTTGATATCGAGCTCAGCGATAGGGAGAGGTTCTCGCGCCCGTTTGCGGAAAATATCCTCACCGAGCGGGAAAAGGGCATGCCCCTTTTTGCGGACGCGGCGGAGCGGTGCGCCCTCTGGACGAAAAAAGAGGCCATCTTCAAGTGCATGGGCGGCGCTGTCTTCCGTCCCGATACGATCGAACACGACGCCCTGCCCGCTGTGACCGTCGGGATCGCGGCGGGGGAAGAGAAGTTCTTCCTCTCCGTTGCGGGAAGCGCCCTTGGCGAGCCCGTATATCATTTCGGCGGGAATATCCGTTCGGCCACATAGGAAGCAAGAAAATCGTCAGCCCGTCCCCCGCGGCGGGCTTTTTTCGTGCGCGCACGACAAAACATAAAAAGATAAATTCCGAAGAAGTTTATGAAATCATAAAAAATATCCCGCGAGACCGTTGAAATTTGCAAAATAAAATGATATACTGTAAAGTGATTTCATATATGTATCACCCCGAAAGCGGGGGGTTGGAGGTCTATCGTGAACGGATTCGGCCGCGGCGACGACAAAAAGACGAAGGATAAGGGCATATTCACAAAGGAGACGATCGGCATGACGCTGATGCTGTTCAGCGGCATACTGTTTTTTATTGCCGTCACGGGGAAGTATATCTTCGGCGAGATCGGGCTCTCCATCTCCGCCTTCCTCATAGGGACTTTCGGATTTTTCGTCTATCCGCTCCTGGTCCTCGTATTCTATCTCTCGCTCCGTCTCGTCTCGGGAAAGAAGCTTCTCCCCGCGGCCTGGGTCGTCCGCGTCTTTCTCGTCGTCGCCTGTGTATTTTTCATCGTGCATACGGCGACGGCGGAAAGGTTTTACGATGCCTCGTACGGCAGCTACCTTTCGGGCTGTTTTGGGGCGGCAGGGGAAAGTCTGGCCGCAGGAACGGGCGGCGGCGCCGTGTTCGGCCTTATCGCCTTCCCCGTGCGCTATCTCCTCTCCGAGGCGGGGGCCTTTATCCTCTTCTCCCTTCTGACGCTGCTCTCTGTGTTTTATCTCCTTCTTCTCACGCCTTTCGCCCGCCTTATCGGCCGTGCGCCCCGCAGTGAAAAGAAAGGAAAGGAACGCAAAGAAAAGGAAAAGGAAGGGAAGGTGCCGCTCTCCTTCGACGATCTCGAAACGCCCGCGCATGCCCCCATGCTCGGCGCAGCGCCGCGGGAGCCCTACCCCATGCCCGCGCCCCCCATGCCCGTTCCGCCGCCCGTAAGAGAGCCGGCAGCGCCCACGAGCCGCGAGATCCTTTTCCGCGGGGATCCCGCTTCCGACTATCGCAACAACCTGATCTACGATAAGAATTCCGCATTCAACCGCACCGAGCGTAGCAGCACCGTCGGGCCTTCCTATCCGTCTGCGCCCTCTGCCCCCGCAGCGCCTTCGAGCTATTCGGGAGATTTCTCTGCCGCAGCGGAGACGCCCCGCCCGCCCATGCCGCGCCGCGTGGTGGCCCCCGAGCAGAGTGCGGACGATTTCAATTATCCCGCCGCTTCCTTCCGTGCACCCTCCGAGGAGATGCCCGTGCACGATCCCTATTCGCACGATGTGGAGACGGAATTTTCCTCCGCACCCAATATCTATGATGCGCCCGAGCTCCCCGAGGAACGGGAGCCCGTCCGTCCCTCCTTCCGTGCGCCCGACGCTGCGCCCGCGCCCGAGCCTCCGCGCACCTTCCTCGATCCGTTCGGCGGAAGAGAACGCGCGCCCGAGCCTCTCGCTCCGCCTTCGCGGGAAGAGCCCTTCGACCGCCGCGGGGCAGGGGATGGAGAACTCTTTGGCTCCCGCAGGGATTCGAGCTTCGACCTCGGGGAACAAAATCGCAGGGATACGGGCTTCGACCTCGGGGAACAAAATCGCAGGGATTCGGGCTTCGATCTCGGGGAACAGAACCGCAGGGATTCGGGCTTCGATCTCGGGGAACAGAACCGCAGAGATTCGAGCTTTGACCTCGGGGAACAGAACCGCAGGGATACGGGCTTCGATCTCGGGGAGCAGAACCGCAGGGATACGAGTTTCGATCTCGGGGAACAGAACCGCAGGGATACGAGCTTCGACCTCGGCCGTCAGAGCGACGAGGACGGGGCGGACGAGCCCACCGAGCTTTCTCCCCGGGATAGCGGCGATGCGGGGGATGTGTTCGAGGCGCGCGGCCGTTCGGATGCAGACCTGTTCGACGACGATCTTCCTCCCGCCGCAGAAGAGAAGGCGGAGGAGGCCGAAGTGCCGGCGCGTTCCGTACGCGGCCTCAGCAGCGGGAGCGAAAAGAGCCCGGAGCAACCCAAAAAGAAGCATGTCTGGAAGAAATACAAAAAGCCGGATATCGACCTTCTCAATACATACGACGATAAAGTGGAACTCTCCAACGAGATCATCGGCAGGACCTCGGGCATCATCCTCGATACCCTTCGCAATTATAAGATCGATACGCACATCATCGGCGTAAAGGCGGGGCCCGCGGTCACGCGCTACGACCTCGCGATGCCCCAGAACGGGACGATCAGCCAAATGACCCGCTATGAGGACGAGATCGCCCTCTACCTCGAAGTCGCGGGCGTGAATATGTATGCCAATCCCGAAGTGCGCGGCATCTCCATCGAGGTGCCCGTTCCCAAGGACCAACGCGCCACGGTGGGGCTCAAATCCATCATTCAATCGGATGAGTTCACAAAGTCCAAGCCCGACGCGCTCACTTTCGCCCTCGGCAAAGATATCGAGGGACGCAACGTGTGCGGGAACATCACCGAGATGACGCACATCCTCGTCGCGGGGATGACGGGCTCGGGCAAGTCGGTCACGATGCATGCCATGCTCATCAGCATGCTCTATAAGTATTCGCCCGAAGAGCTCCGCCTCATCCTCATCGACCCCAAACAGACAGAGTTTACCATCTATGAGGGGCTTCCGCACCTCATGATCAACGAGATCATCACCCAGCCGCAGCGGGCGGTCACCGCCCTCAACTGGGCGATCAAGGAGATGGAGCGCCGCTACACCCTCTTCAACGAGAAGACGCGCTCGGGCCTTGCCGTCTCCAAGCTCGACGAGTACAACGCCAATCTGGTGGACGGGGAAGAGCGGCTCCCCAAGATCGTCATCGTCGTCGACGAGTTCGGCGATCTCATGCTCATCGCAAAGAAGGAGATCGAAGAGCGCATCCAGCGCCTTGCCCAAAAGGCGAGGGCGGCCGGCATCCACCTCGTGCTCGCGACCCAGCGCCCCGATGCGACGGTCATCACGGGCGTCATCAAGTCCAACCTTCCCACGCGTATTTCGCTCAGCGTCGATTCCGAACTCAACTCCCGCATCATGCTCGACGAGGGCGGCGCGGAGCACCTTCTCGGCAACGGCGACATGCTCATCAAGATGGGGGGGAAGGCCCGCCGTGCACAGGGGGCGTTCCTGAGCCCCGTCGAGCGGCTTCGCGTCGTCAACTTCATCAAGGAAAACAACGAGGCATACTTCGACGACAGCGTCGCCGAATATATCGATAAAGACGGCGACGGCGGCGCGGGCGGCGGCTCTTCCTTTGACGGGGACGGCGGAAATGTCGGCGAACAGTACATCCGTGCGCTTGCCACCGTCATCAAGGTGGGACAGGCTTCCATTTCCCTCATCCAGAGGAAGTGCGGCGTGGGCTATAATCACGCGGGCAAGATCATCGAATGGATGGAAGCGATGGGCTACATCTCGGCCTTCGAAGGGGCCAAGGCGCGTACCGTCCTTCTTACCAAGGAAGAATTCGAAGCCAAATACGGGAGCATCGATTGATGGACAAAGTTTTCGGCATGATCTCCTTGGGGTGCGATAAGAACCGCGTGGACGGCGAGCGGCTCCTCGGGGAGATCAAGCGGCACGGCTGCCGCATCACGGACGATATCGCGAAGGCGCAGGTCCTCATCGTCAACACATGCGCCTTTTTGAATGCGGCGCGCGAGGAATCCATCGCCGCCATTCTGGAGGGGAACAGCCTGAGAAAGGAGGGCGTTCTCGAGAAGATCGTCGTCACGGGCTGCCTTCCCGAAAAATTTATCGGGGAGCTCTTTCCCGCCCTCGAAGAGGGGGACGTCTTCCTCGGCGTGAAGGATTTCTCCGCCCTCTTTCCCGCCCTCGAAGAAGCTTACGCAAAGGGCAGGGTGAATGCCGTGGGAAGGGGGGACGGAAGGCTTCCCGAGCGCCTTGTCTCGACCATGCCCCACCTCAAATACCTCAAGATCGCCGACGGCTGCTTCAACCACTGCACCTATTGCCTCATTCCGAAGATCCGCGGAAAGTACGTCTCTTACCCCATGGAAGACCTCATCAAGGAGGCAAAGGGGCTTGGGGAGACGGACGAGCTCGTCCTCGTTGCGCAGGATACGACGCGCTACGGCGAGGATCTCGGCGAAAATAAATTTGTAGAACTCATCAAAAAACTTTCCGAACTTGACAATATCTGTCATATTCGCCTGCTATACTGTTATCCGGAAGTCATCACGGACGACCTCATCCGTGAGGTGAAGGAAAATCCCAAGGTCATCAAATATCTCGATATCCCGCTCCAACACTCTGAAGACCGCATCTTAAAGCTCATGGGCAGGCGCAGCAGGAAGGAAGAGATCCGCGCCCTTCTTCAAAAACTTCGCCGCGAGATCCCCGGGATCGCTCTGAGGACGACGTTCATCGCGGGCTTTCCCTCGGAGACGGAGGAAGAGCACAGGGCGCTCTGCGACTTTTTGCAAGAAGCACAGCTGGAAAATTGCGGCTTTTTTGCCTATTCGCGCGAGGAAGATACCCCCGCCTACAAGCTCGAGGGGCAGGTCCACCCCGCCACAAAGAAGCGCCGGGTGAAAGAGCTCTACAAGGTGCAGGCGGAAATTTCCGCAAAAAAACTCGCAAACTATGTGGGAAGCACTTTGGAGGTCATCTGCGACGGCATCGATTACGAGAAGAGCTGTTTTGTGGGAAGGGCATATTTTCAGGCATACGAAATAGACGGCTCGACCTTTTTCACGGCAAGCCGTGCGGAAGAAGGACGAAGGTACCATGTCCGCATCGACCGTGCGACCGAGTACGACCTCTTCGGACATGCCCTGCCCGAAATTCGTGAAGGAAATCCCGACACATAAAGGAGATAGCAATGAATCTGCCCAATAAGATCACGCTGACCCGGATCTGTATGATCCCGCTCTTTATTCTGTTTTTCTATTTGGAGATCCCCGCGCTCAAGGGATACAACTACCTCATCGCGGCAATCGTATTCGTGCTCGCGGCGTCCACCGACGCCTTGGACGGGCATATCGCGCGAAGCCGCAATCTCGTCACCAATATGGGGAAGTTTTTGGACCCCATCGCGGATAAAGTGCTCGTCTCCACCGCCCTCATTCTCCTTCTTACCCGCGGGTGGATCTTCGAAGTCTCCTTCTTCGGGGGATGGGGTATCGTATTTGCGGGGGTGTGCGTTGCGGTCATTTTGGCGCGCGAGCTCATCGTGAGCGGCTTCCGCCTCCTCGCCGTAGAGCGGGGGATCGTACTCGCCGCCGATAAACTCGGCAAGATCAAGACGGTTTTGCAGGATGCTTCCATCGCCCTGCTCCTTGCGACGATGCCCTTTGCCGGCGGCGCAGTCGGCGCGGGCTTTGCCGCAGCGGGCGTGGTGCTCTTCGCACTCGCCGGGATCGCGACCGTGGTCTCCGGCGTCAACTACATCGTGAAAAACAGGCAAGTTTTGGGTGGCTGAAAAGGAAGGGAACCGTGAAATACGCTGCTTTGGTGCTCTACAATAAGCGAAGCCCCCTCGGCATCGTGGACTTCTCCCCCGCGATGGATGCGCTCCTTGCGGGAGGGATCTTTCTGGATGAGATAACCATCCTTCCCTATGATGCGCCCTCGTCGATCGGCAGTGTTCTCACACGCCTGTCCTTGGACATGGATGGGGTCTTTCTCGTCTGCGACCCGCCGCTCCTCTCCGCTGCGCGCAGATATCTGGAGACGGCCGCCGAGCAAAATTTCGAGGAAGAATACATCATCGAGACCAAGAAATGCCTCTTCGCCCTCCTTCCCACGGGAATGCGCGGGGCGGAGGAAGTGCGCCTCGAGGTCGTGCCCCGCATCGACGCACGTCGGAAAAATACCTATCGGCGGATAATTCTTTGCACCGTGTCGGCGCCGACGGAAAAACTCCGTGCGGCCATCACGGCGGCGCGCGAGGGCGCGGGGGAAGGGCTCTTCATCCATGCGATGGAAAAGTACGGGGCGGCGAAGATCGAACTCATCTACGATAAAACCACCCCCAAGATGACGGCAGACGAGGCGACGCGCATCCTCGCCACCGAACTTTCCGACTATACCTATGCCGTCGAGGACGT
>CANQCA010000034.1 GCA_947589585.1 uncultured Clostridia bacterium | reverse complement strand
AACTGTCCCGTGTAGCTGGTCGGGACTTCGGCGACCTGTTCGGGGGTGCCGAGGGCGACGATCTCGCCGCCGCCGTCGCCCCCTTCGGGGCCGAGGTCGATGATATAGTCGGCGATCTTGATGACGTCGAGGTTGTGCTCGATGACAATGACGGTGTTCCCGCTCTCGCGCAGGTGCAATAGAATTTTAACGAGTTTATCCACGTCGTAGCTCGAGAGCCCCGTCGTGGGCTCGTCGAGGATATACACCGTCCTTCCCGTCGGGCGTTTGGAGAGCTCTGTCGCGAGCTTCACGCGCTGTGCCTCGCCGCCCGAGAGCGTCGTCGAGCTCTGCCCGAGTTTGATATAGCCGAGCCCCACGTCGTTCAACGTCTTGATCTTATTGTAGATGGAAGGCTGGTTTTTGAAGAATTCGCATGCCTCTTCCACCGTCATTTCGAGGACGTCGGAGATGGATCTTCCCTTATATTTCACTTCCAGGGTCTCGCGGTTGTAGCGCTTGCCGCCGCACACCTCGCAGGGAACGTAGACGTCGGGAAGAAAGTGCATCTCGATCTTCATGATGCCGTCGCCCTCGCAGTTTTCGCACCTGCCGCCCGCGATGTTGAAGGAGAACCTGCCCGCCTTGAAGCCCATCGTCTTGGCGTCCGTCGTCGCGGCAAAGAGTTCGCGGATGGCGGTGAACACGCCCGTGTACGTCGCGGGGTTGGAGCGGGGCGTGCGCCCGATGGGAGACTGGTCGATGGCGATGACCTTATCGAAATATTCGAGCCCCTCCGCCTCGCCGCTCTTTCCCAAGGGAAGCCGCGCGCCGTTCAAGCCGTTGGCGAGAATGGGGAGCAGAATTTCGTTGACGAGGGAGCTCTTCCCCGAGCCGCTCACGCCCGTGACGAGGGTGATGAGCCCCGCGGGAATGGCGACGTCGATGCCCTTCAAATTGTTTTGGCGGCACCCATGTACGCGAAGGAAGCGTCCGTCGGGCTGTTTTCTCACGGCGGGGACTTCGATCTTCCGCCGCCCGGCGAGGTAGTCCCCCGTGATGGAAGCGGGGCAGTTCATGATATCTTCGACGCTGCCGCAGGCGACGACTTCGCCCCCGTGCACGCCCGCCTTGGGGCCGATATCCACGATGTAGTCCGCCGAGCGCATCGTCTCCTCGTCATGTTCGACGACGATGAGCGTGTTGCCGAGGTCGCGCAGTCCCTTGAGCGAGGCGAGGAGTTTCTCGTTGTCGCGCTGGTGCAGCCCGATGGAGGGCTCGTCCAAAATATATAAAACGCCCGAGAGCGCGGAGCCGATCTGCGTGGCGAGGCGGATGCGCTGGCTCTCCCCGCCCGAGAGCGTCGCCGCACTGCGCGAGAGGGTGAGATAGTCGAGCCCCACCCCCGAAAGG
Source organism: uncultured Clostridia bacterium (assembly GCA_947589585.1). Lineage (GTDB taxonomy): Bacteria > Bacillota > Clostridia > Christensenellales > Borkfalkiaceae > Gallimonas. The sequence continues at coordinate 12,270 of CANQCA010000034.1, read as the reverse complement.
AAGTTGAGGCGGGCGCGGATCTCCTTCAAAATGCCGTCCGCGATGGCGTGCTGCGTGGGCGAAAGCTGCAAGTTCTCGAGGAAGGAGAAGATGCCGCGCACGGGCATATCGCATAGCTCGGCGATGTTCTTCCCCCCTACCGTGACCGCAAGCGCCTCGCGCTTCAAGCGTTTCCCCTTGCAATCGGGGCAGGCCGCGGTGCGCATGTAGCGCTCGATATCCCACTTCACCCCCTGTGAGGAGGTCTGTTCGTATCTGCGCTGCAAATTTCTCACAAATCCCTCCCACGGCGCATTGTAGTGGGTGTGGAAGGTCTTGGTGTTGTATTCCATCTCGATCTTCTCCTCGCCGCTGCCGTACATGAGAAGATCGTATACTTCCTTGGGAAGGTCCTTGACGGGGACGTCCAAGGAGAAATGATAGTGGCGGGCGAGCGCGCCGAGGTACGCCTGCGTGACGGAGGAGGAATCGAGGTTCCAGCCGCTGATTTTAATAGCCCCTTCGCGGAGAGACTTGGTGCGGTCGGGGCAGATGAGACCGTCGTCCACCTTCTGCGTGAAGCCGAGGCCAGAGCAGGTCGGGCATGCCCCCCACACGGTGTTGAAGGAGAAGAGGCGGGGCTCGATCTCCTCGATGGAGATGTTGCAGTCGGGGCAGGCGTAGCGGGAGGAATAGAGCGTCTCTTCCCCCTCACAGTCGACGGTGACGAGCCCGTCGGCAAGTTTTAATGCCGTCTCGAGGGACTCGGTGAGCCGCTTTAAGACGCCTTCCTTGACGACGAGACGGTCGACGACGACAAAGATATTGTGCTTGATGTTCTTCTCGAGGGTGATCTCCTCTTGCAAATCGTAGACGATGCCGTCGATCTTGACGCGGGCGAAACCGCTCTTGCGGTAGGTGCCAAGTTCCTTCTTATATTCCCCCTTCTTGCCGCGGACGACGGGGGCGAGGATGAGGATCTTGCTGCCCGCGGGCAATTCCATCACGCGGTCGGCGATCTCGTCCACCGTCTGACGGCGGATCTCCCTGCCGCAGTTGGGGCAGTGCGGCGTCCCCGCGCGGGCATAGAGCAGGCGGAGATAATCGTAGATCTCGGTGACCGTTCCCACCGTGGAGCGGGGATTGTGCGAAGTCGTCTTCTGGTCGATGGAGATGGCGGGAGAGAGCCCGTCGATGTATTCCACATCGGGCTTTTCCATCATGCCGAGGAATTGGCGGGCATAGGAAGAGAGGCTCTCCATGTACCGTCTCTGCCCTTCGGCAAAGATGGTATCGAAGGCGAGCGTGGACTTCCCGCTGCCCGAGAGCCCCGTGAACACGGTGAGGCTATCGCGCGGGATCTTCACGTCGATATTTTTGAGATTATTCTCTTTTGCACCCTTGACAAAAATGTAGTCTTTCATAATACTGGTCAGGAATTAGGGATTAGGAGTTAGGGGTTGGTTGCGGACATGGTATGGGGGAATGGGGTGGGAAGCCTTCCCCCATCCATGGGGGAAGGTGGCACGGCCGCCCTTGCCGTGGCGGATGAGGGGCAATAAGGAGTACTGTTTGGAAGCCAACCCTCATCAGTCACTACGTGACAGCTTCCCCCTTCCCAAGGGGGAAGCCTTTTCACTCCCGTTTTCTACCGTTCAAGAATGGCGGCGATGTGGCGGACGACGGCGTCGATCTGGCGCCAATTCGCTCCGCCGAACCTGATCTCCTTGGCGCAGTCCAGATTGTGTCTCCCCACGGCGAGGACGGCATGGACGCCGTGCTCCTCCGCGTCGAGGCATGCTTCCAGATTGTCGTCTATAAGCACGGCAACGCCGTTTTCCGCGCAATATTTCCCCTTCTCTCCGAAGGGCACGTCGGCGACAAGCTCGTCGTAGGGGATATGCCGCTTTTCCAGCCAATCGCGGGAGACCTTCTCGGGGTTTTCGAACCAATCCTTCCTGCGGGCAGTGAGGATGATGACCTCGTGCCCGTCCTTTCGCCACCCTTCGAGGGCTTCCCTTGCCCCCCTTCTCGCCTCGGCGTCGGTGAAAGCGGTGATGCCGCCGTCGCGGATGAATTTTAAGACGTCCTCTTCCTTCCAATCGTACACCTCGACGAAGGCGCAGGAATCGGGGTCCACAAGCTTGAAGGGAAGTCCTTTGCGCTTGATGTATTCGCCGGCACGGCCGACGCGGTCGAGAATATTCAGAGTGTCATCGATATCAACTGCGATTTTCATAGGTATCTTCCTTCTGTTACTTTCTCATTCTCTTCTTGAGCTCGCCGATCATCTCGCGGATCTCGATCGCCCGTTCGTAGTCGAGGGCGTTCGCGGCGATGCGCATGAGCGTCTTGAGCTTTTCGATCTCGTCGGGAATATCCTTTTGGGCGATCTCGGCGCTCTTTTTTACCTTTCCCGTAATGTTTAAGGTGGATTTGATATCCTTGATGATGGTCTTCGGCACGATGCCGTGCGCCTCGTTGTATGCCTGCTGTTTGGCTCTGCGGCGGTTGGTCTCGCCGATCGCCCGCTGCATGCTGCCCGTCATCTCGTCGGCATACATGATGACCCGCCCCTCGGCGTTTCTTGCCGCGCGGCCGATGGTCTGCACGAGGGAGGTCTCGCTGCGCAAAAACCCTTCCTTATCCGCATCGAGAATGGCGACGAGCTTCACCTCGGGAAGATCCAGCCCTTCGCGCAGAAGGTTGATGCCGCACAGCACGTCGAACTCCCCCGCCCTGAGGCCGTCGATGATCTCCACGCGCTCCAACGTGTCGATGTCCGAATGCATGTAGCGGACCTTGATGCCGTTTTCCTTCATATAGTCGGTGAGGCTCTCTGCCATGCGCTTTGTGAGCGTCGTCACGAGCACGCGTCCCCCACCCATGACCGTGGTCTTGATCTCAGAGAGAAGGTCGTCGATCTGTCCTCTCGTCGGCTTTACGGTGACGGGCGGATCCAAAAGTCCCGTCGGGCGGATGAGCTGTTCGACGACTTGCCCCGCCTCTTGGAGCTCATATGGCGCGGGCGTCGCGGAGACGCAGATGAGCTGCGGGATACGCTCGTCGAATTCCTCGAAGGTGAGCGGACGGTTGTCGAAGGCGGACTTGAGGCGAAAGCCGTATTCCACCAAATTTATCTTGCGCGCCCGATCGCCATTGTACATGGCGCGGATCTGCGGGATGGTCATGTGGCTCTCGTCGATGAAGACGAGAAAGTTTTTGGGGAAATAATCGAGCAGGGTGAAGGACGGCTCCCCGGGGCTTCTTCCGTCGAAGTAGCGGGAATAATTCTCGATGCCCGAGCAGTAGCCGATCTCGCGCATCATCTCGAGGTCGTGCTCCGTCCTCTGGCGAAGCCGCTGCGCCTCGAGGAGCTTGCCCGCATCTTCAAACGCCTTCACCTCCCCCTGCATGTCCTCTTCGATCATGGAAAGGGCGATGGCGAGCTTTTCGCTCCCGACGGCGTAGTGCGAGGCGGGAAAGATGACGGCATGCTTGAGCTCGGAGAGGATCTTGCCCGTCGTCACGTCCTCCTCACAGATGCGGTCGATCTCGTCGCCGAAGAACTCCACGCGGATGGCGACTTCGGAATTGGATGCGGGGAAGATCTCGACGACGTCGCCGCGCACGCGGAAGGTGGAACGCTTGAAATCCATGTCGTTGCGGGCATATTGGATATCGACGAGGCGGGACAAAAGTTCCCCCCGTTCCATTTCCTGCCCCGGGCGAAGCGAGATGCCGAGGCGGAAGAACTCCTCGGGCGCACCGAGTCCATAGATACAGGAGACGGAAGAGACGACGATCACATCGTCCCGCTCACCCAAAGAGCAGGTCGCCGCATTGCGCAGCTTATCGATCTCGTCGTTCTTGGAAAGGTCCTTTTCGATATAGGTATCCGTGGAAGGGATATAGCTCTCGGGCTGGTAATAATCGTAGTAGGAGACGAAATACTCCACGCGGTTCTCGGGGAAAAAGGCACGGAACTCGTTGCAGAGCTGTGCGGCGAGCGTCTTGTTGTGCGCGATGACGAGGGTGGGACGCCCCACGTTTTTGATGACGTTCGCCATCGTGAACGTCTTGCCGCTGCCCGTCACGCCGACGAGGACCTGCGTGCGGATGCCGTCGAGGACGCCCTCGGTGAGCTGTTGGATGGCCTCCGGCTGATCGCCCGTCGGCTCAAACGGCGCATGAAGTTTGAAAGGAAAATGATCCATATAACAAGTTCACAAATTTTGTTGCAAGCAACAAAATTTCGTGAGGAAATTTATTTTTCCGCCTTAATGTGTTTGGTCCTCTTCATCGTTCCATCCGACACTAAGGCGACAGGGCTCGCCAAATTGGGGCGTGCTTGCGCAGGGAAACCCTGCTTGCACCGTATTTGGAATTGGTTTCGCAAATTTTGTTTTGCTCTTTGATTAAACGTGTCATTCCGAACCCGCGCAGTGGGTGAGAGAATCCCCTATAACGTAAGTCCTTTTGCCACAAAACAAAACTTTGCGAGGGGTTAGCTCTCATCATCTCTCAGCCGCATCGGCCGCTGAACTTATTTGTCCTCAACGGCATTAAGCGTGCGGTAGCTTAGCAAATTGGGGCGCCCACGGCGGAAGTCAATTCCGCCTAAGGCAAGTGATTGGAAATGCTCCCCCACCCGTCGCCCGAGGGCGCCACCCTCCCCCTTTGAGAGGGGTAGGGCTTACCCCTTTTTAAGGGGGAAGCTGTCACCGTAGGTGACTGATGGGGGTTTGCTTCCAAACGGATTCAATAAACATATGTTTCATTATAACAGAAACGCTCAACTTTTGTCAAGCGTTTTCAGGAAAGAATTGCTTTGAGAAGAAGACCGATCGTGGCGGAAAGAAGGCCGCAGACTGCCGCAAAGAGAAGCCTTAACACAAGATCGCGCCTTCTCTGGATATCCTGCCGTCGGAAGGCGAGCCCCGCCGCGCGCATGCGGATGCAATACGTCTTTTCTCCCTTGCGCTCGGAATCGATGAGTTCAAAGTAGCCGTCGATCTCCAGAGAGTGCAAAATGCGTTCGAGCATCTCTTCGTCGTATTTCCCCTTTTCGGGCAGAAGCGCGAGGATCTCATAGGGGGATGCGAGAAAACGTTCCTTCCCCTGTGAGAGCAAAAAGATGGCACCCATGACCGCGTTCTCCCTTGAAGATAGCTTGTCACTCCTCATACTACACCAAAAGCGATATGAGAAGGACGAGCCCTGCGGAGAGCGCGCTGCCCGCAAAGGCGCCGAGTGCGGATGCAAGGAAAAGATCGCGCCGCTCCCTTCTTTCTTCCCGCTTCTCCCGTTCGGCCTGCAGCCCGTAACCCCGCCCCGCGGCGAGGACGCGCACGCAGTATTCCCCCGCCTCGGCATAGCGAAGATCGATGAGCCGCCGATCCTCGAGAGCAGCGATCGCCTTTGCGATCTCCTCCCCGGCTGCGGGATATACGCGGGAGATATCCCCTTCTTCAACGATGGAATACCCGGCGCCGCCGACAAGGGCATTGAGCGCGGAGAGCACGCCCGCCGAAAGTTCGTCCAACATACCTTATGGGCAGTATGGGCGCGGCGGGAAATTTCATGCGCGGCTCTTCAGGGGAGAAGCGCCTTAAACGGGTTCCCCATATAGATGGCGCGAGAGATGGGCGAGGACATGAATGCATCGCGTACGCCGATCAGGGCCTCCTCGACGGAGCTTACCAGCTCGGCATTGCCCGATTCCGCAAGCGCCTCGCGGAGCCCGCCGTCTGCGAGGAAGGCAACGAGCGCATCCACGCCGAAAGCGAGCAGAAGCATGAGCATGAAGAAGATGATGGCCGAGAGGATCCCCCCCAGGATCCCGAGGGGACGGACAAAGCGAATCTTCCTGATGAGCTTATGGATGAGGAATCCGAGCAGGGCAAAGACGGTGAAAAACAAGATGAACCAAAGCAGGAACGCGATGCCGTAGCCCGCGATGGCGGAGACGACGGGGGTGCCGTTCATGGCCTTCGCAAGGCCGCCGCCAAATCCGCTGAGCGCGGGCACGCCCAACGTAAGCACGAGGGAGATGGCGACGGAAGCGAGGGTGAAGAGGCACATGAAGATGGTGAGCAGTCCCCTTCCGAGCCCGATACGGTACCCCGCATTGAAGCAGGAGACAAGCACGGCCACGACGAAGAAGTCGAGCAAATATCCCGAGACACTCTCCCAGAACGAAGACTCAAAGAAGGTGGCGAGCAGGTCCTGTGCGGGGGGAATGGCATATTCGCAGAGCGGAAGCGCAAATCCCGCGAGCGCCGCCACCAGGACGCCGAGGCCCAAAACGCCCGTAATGCCGCCCAGAACGCGGTTGCAAACGCGCAGAAGAAGGGGGGCGGGGCGCGTCTGCACGAGCATGCGGTGACGGATGGCTTCCCCCGCGCCCAGAACAAGCCCCGTGATGACGAGAAGGATCACGACGTTCAGCCATAGGCGTATATCGGGTGCGAGCGTGACGGGCATGAGATCGCAGAGCATGGTCGCAAAGAAGATGATGATGATCTGCCAGGGCAGCCACCCCATTTGGTTGAACTTCTTAAAGACGCCATAGAGGATCACTGCGATCGCAAACACGCAGAGCGCGACGATGACGATCGCCATTGTCGCCTGACTCGAAATGAGAAGATCGGATAGCATCTCTTCCCTCCTTTTCTTTTTCGCTGTTTTTATTTATTGAAATTATCCTTCAGGGATACGATCTCGGAAAGGACTAGCTTTCCCCCCTCCGTGCATTTCTTATAATACCCCGTCCGCATGAGCTGGAAGGCAGTCCCTTCCGCCGCCTCCTGAAGATAGGGTTCGGCTTTGACGGAAAAGACGTGTTCGCTCTCCAAATTGATACGTTCGGAAAAATCCTGCCCGCTGTATTCAGCGTCGCGCAGGAGATGATCGTATTTGCGAAGCTCTGCATCGACGCAGGCCGCGGCATTCACCCAATGGAGAACGCCCTTTGCCTTGATCCCGCTCGTATCCGCCCCGCTGCGGCTCTCGGGGAAATAGGTGCACTTCACCTCGACAACTTCTCCCTTCCCGTCCGTCACGGCCTCGTCGGCGCGGACGATGTAGGCGCTCTTGAGGCGCGCATACCCGCCGAGCTTCAAGCGGTGGTACTTGGGGGGAGGGTCGAGGGAGAAATCGCTCCTCTCGATGAAGAGCTCCTTCCCGAAGAGCACTTTGCGGGTCCCCGCCCTCTCGTCGAGCTGGTTCACTTCGAAATCGACTTCCTCTTCCCCCTCATAATTGGTGATGGTGAGCTTCAAGGGCTCCGTAACCGCCATGGCGCGGGGAGCGCGGGTGTTGAGATAGTCGCGGACGACCGCCTCGAAGTAGCCGATCTCGCACTCGGAATTTGCCTTGGTGATGCCTGCACGGGCGCAGAAATCGAGGATCGCCTCTGCGGGAATGCCGCGGTTGCGAAGGCCCGCGAGCGTGGGCATACGCGGATCGTCCCACCCGTGGACGGAACCTTCCTCGACGAGCTTTTTGAGATACCGCTTGCTCATCACGAGGTTGGTGAGGTTGAGCCGCGCGAACTCGATCTGCCGCGGCTTGGGCGAAAAACCCAATGTAATTCCCACCCAATCGTAGAGCGGGCGGTGGTCTTCGAATTCAAGGGTGCAAAGGGAATGCGTCACGCCCTGCAGATAGTCTGCGATGGGGTGGGCATAGTCGTACATGGGGTAGATGCACCATGCATCTCCCGTGCGGTGATGCGTCGCATGCAAGATGCGGTAGATGACGGGGTCGCGCATGTTGATATTGGGCGAAGCCATGTCGATCTTGGCGCGAAGACACTTTTCGCCGTCGGCATACTTGCCCGCCTTCATCTCGCGGAAGAGCTGCAAATTTTCCTCGGGCGTCCTGTTCCTGTACGGACTCTCCACGCCGGGTTCGGTGAGCGTTCCCCTCGTATTTTTGATCTCCTCGGGTGAGAGGTCGCACACGAACGCCTTCCCGTCCATGATGAGCTTTTCCGCATAGACGTAAATCTCATCGAAAAAGTCGGAGGCGTACACCTCTTTTTCCCAATGATAGCCCAGCCATTCGATGTCGCGACGGATGGCGTCGACATACTCCGTCTTCTCCTTGGAGGGGTTGGTGTCGTCGAAATAGAGGTTGCACTTGCCGCCGTATTTTAAGGCCGTGCCGAAATTGACGAACATGCTCTTTGCATGCCCGATATGCAGATACCCGTTGGGTTCGGGGGGGAAGCGGGTCTGTACGGCGGTCACTTTCCCCGCCGCCAAATCTTCGTCGATGATCGCTTGAATGAAATTTTCCGCCTCTGCCATAATGCCTCCGCGCCCTTCTTTCCCGCGGGAAAAAGTATTCCCCGAGAGAATATTAGGGCAGTAAATAAAAATCCACGCTAATTATAGCATATTATTTGCGAAAATGATAGGTTTTTTTATATGTTTTTTCGCAAAATGTGTTATAATTCGGCTATGGATGAAATGATACTGAAATTCTTTGAAGGCATTCGCTCCCCCGCGCTCAACGTGGTGTTCGGGATCTTCTCCACCCTCGGCGAAGGCATGGTCGTGGCGGGGATCGTCATCCTGCTCTATTGGCTGTGGGGGAAGGCGGGCGAACAACTGCTCTTTACCGCCGTCTCCTCGGCGGCGCTCAACAGCGTTCTGAAGGTGACCGTCGCGCGGCCCCGCCCCTTTGTGGCAGGCGTCGTGGAGCGGGTGGATATCGATACCCCCATCTTCTCGACACGCGACCTCGGGGACTTTTTATCCTTCCCGAGCGGGCATGCGCAGACCTCTTCCGCCGCCCTCGTAGGGAGTTCCCTGCGGCTGAAAAAGTGGTGGATGTGGCTGATCGCCGTCCCCGTCATTCTCCTCATCATCTGCTCGCGGCTCTACTTTGGCGTGCACTACCCCACCGACCTTTTGGCCGGGCTTGCCCTCGGGATCGCCGTCGCCGTGTTCTGGGAGATCATCTTCCGCTATGCGTATAAGAGCCGCCACCTCATCATGCTCTTTTTCGCCGCCGCCGTCATCTGCCTTGTGCCCTTCTTCCCCGAAAAGGACCTTTTGATGACGGGGGGCCTGCTTGCGGGCGCCGCAGTCTTTATGCCGCTTACGTCCCTCCTCAAATACGACCCGCCCAAATGGAGTTGGAAAAGGCTTTGGCGCATCCCCGTCGGGGGGATCCTTGCGGGCATGGTATACGTCGGGTTCCACTTCCTGCCCGCAGACACGGGCCTCTACTTCCTGCGCTGGTTCCTCCTCGTCGGCGCCGCCACCTTTGTGGCGAACGCATTTTTCAAGTTGTTAAAGATTTAGATTTCGCAAAAAGATTTCGCAAATTTTGTTTTGCTTGTTGGTTTTAAGCTGTCATTCCGCCCCGCGCGCACTATTGTCTACTAAGCGCGGCACGAGGAGCGTAGCGACGAAGTAACCCACGAAGTGGGTGAGAGAATCCCCTAATACGAAGTCCTTTGCTTCGCAAAACAAAACTTTGCGAGGGGTTAGTATTGTGCATCTCTTAGCTCCGTCGCCCGCTGCACCCTTCTTTCCTCAAAGACAGTAAGGCGACAGGGCTCGCCAAATTGGGACGCGCAGCGCAGAAGCGTGGTTCTGCTCGCGCAAATAATTTGGAAACAAAGGGAAGCGTCATTCTGAGCCGAAACGGCTATACCATGTCCGCGATGGCCCATCCTAGAAGAATCCCGAAGTACGAAGTCCGTATGCCTTCCCCCATCCATGGGGGGAAGGTGTCGCCTTCGGCGACAGATGAGGGGCAAGTAAACAATTAGAAGCCCAACCCTCATCAGTCACGCGGTGCGTGACAGCTTCTCCCTTCCTATGGGAGAAGCCTATGGACTTCGTATAAGGGGATCCTCTCGGGGCGTTGCCCCTCGGGATGACAGCGTTTGACGGGCGCAGGGTAAGCGCGGCTTCCCTATATGCGGAATGGAAAATATGAAAATGCGGCGGGCAACAATTTCGTTGCCCGCCGCTTATCGGTTTTTGTTTTAAGGATTTTCCGGGAATCTCTCATCTTTAATGGCGTCTTTCGTGTATGTACCAATCGTTTTATTTTTCCAACCGAAGGCTCCGTCTTGATCGTTTTGTATCAACGCAAAGTGAGGATCCTCTTTAGTAACAACTGTCCCGTTTAATGTGATCGATACACCTTTCCCGATTATAAGCGAGCAGGGCTCTTCATCAGGTATAAAAGCCTGACAATCCTTATTTGATTCGTTGTCGTACGATTGCTCGCCGTTTTTCTGCGCCCCGAAGAAGTATGCCAACTGCGGGGGCTCTCCCACTGCAGTAATTTTAGCAGTCCCGCTTAAAACAACTTTAGCGTGTAAGAAGAACTTCCCCTCCGTGCTGTTTTTATTACAGACTATATAAATTGCATACGCCCAACCGGCCGATGCATTCAAAAGAATTTCTCCACCGTCCATATTGACGGTGCCGCCGCCGACGACTCGAATCGCTGATGCATCGCTATAATGTGAATCATCGGTGTTGGTCAAGTCGCCTGTTATAGTGATTTTCGACCCTTCATGTATATTGATGACCCCGTTGGGATAGGCTTGGAGTGCCGGACCCGCATCTGTGGCGCCATCATAATTGATCTTCGTACCCGCATTCAAATTCAATTCGCTTTCTTCCTCACCGGTGCCAACCATAATTTGGCACACGGTACCCTTGGAATTAAATTCCCCGCCATTCATATTCATGGTTGAACCATTACGAATATAAAATCCATACGCGTAAGCGTCACCGTTGAAATCAATCTTGGAATCGGCGTCAACATTAACTGTTCCACCTTCAACGTAGACGGTATGATTGCCATACTGTTGGTTTTTAATATTTAAGTTCGCTCCCTCCAAATTAAGAGTGCCGCCTTCTTGAACGCGCAATGCGTAGCTTCCCGTAATACCTGCACCGGTATTTTGGGAATCCGTATTTACATTTAGATTCAGCCCACTTTCTCCTTCTGCCGACTTACCACTATCCGTAATGGTCAGCGTGCTGCCGGCCGGCACGTCGATACCTTGCCCTTCCGTCGCTTTTTTATCAACATTTACCGTATTTCCGTTGACGTCAAGTATGACGTTCCTGTCTTTGGGTACAGCGAAGGAATTATCCTCGGTAAAGGTCATCGCTTCTCCCGCTGCGACGATGCCGCCGTCCTCCATGTTTTTGAGCACTTCCTGCACGTTGGTGTGGGAATTGACGAAATACACATCCTTTTTGGTCTCGTCGTGGCCGTTGGACTGGACAGCGTAGACCCCGATGACGATGTTACAGGTCATCCCCTGCACGCCGTCCACGTTCCACGGAAGATGAATATCCACCTCGATGGGGTCGATATCGCCCCCTACCTCCGTCACTTCCTTCCATGCGGATACCGCCGTCGTACGGTTGGAAGAGATATTTTCGTCTCCGTCCACCGTGATCTTGAGTGCCTTGTAGAGGGCTGCTTCATCCTCGGCATGAGTCCCGTCAGTGTTCCCGCCGTCTATGAACGTCACAACGGTTTGATACTTGATGGAGATCGTGCTATCGTTTTTGGCGTTGATGGTGAACTGCACGCCGTCGCCTGCCGAGAGATTGTTGAGCGTGAGCGTTTTGTCTGCATACTTGGCGGTCCCGCCGTTCGTGAAGGTGTATTCTTCTCCATCTTCGCCTTCACCCGTGAATAGCACGTTATCGGTGTATGTATGCTCCGATTCGTCCCACTTGGCGGAATACACCTTGGTGATCTGCGCCGTCGCACTCACGCTGACTTTGCCCGACGTGATGGCAATGTCCGTATGGCTCTCACTTGTGAAGAGGGCGAAGGTGGAACCTGCGATGAGGCTCGCCGCCACGCCCAAGGATACAAACGAAGAGACCAAAGTCTTTGTCTTGTTGCCGATCGTTTTCATCTCTTCCCTCCTGATATTTTCGGTCGCAATTACATATGGCCATCCTATATTTTATCATATAGCCCCCCCCCCCCGTCAATAGTTTAGGCACCCTATTTTGCACTTTTTTCGAAAGCACGGCGCCCGACCTGCGCGAAAGCGCGATCGCAAAATCGCACATTTTCTCCCTCTCAAACGCTTGACCGTTTTTTTTCGCTTTTGTATAATATAAAAGATAGAGATCGCCCCTATTTTCGGGGCAAGAGGTAGCAAAATGGCAGAAGTCACGATGGAAAAGCTCGTCTCCCTTTGCAAAGCGCGGGGGATCATCTTCCCGGGGAGCGAGATCTACGGCGGCATGGGCAACACGTGGGACTACGGCCCCGTCGGCG
>CANQCA010000033.1 GCA_947589585.1 uncultured Clostridia bacterium | reverse complement strand
GGTATCCCTTCTGTGCTATGCGCACGGGATCACGCTTGCGGACCACATTATCGTGGGGGAGGGCGGACCTTTTTCCTACTTTCTCTCGGGAAGGCTCGGCGCCATTTTGCAGAGCTGTAAGGACAGCCTGCTCGGCGAGGATATCGATGGATAAGAAACATGACCGGCAGGCTTCGTCTGCCGGTCATGTTTTGCACTAATTGTTTTATTTTTAAGGGTAAGGAGCGGAACGCGGGATCCGGCGATACAAAGTCCAAAGAAGGTACTATGCGACGCATAGTACCTTGCTAAGCCCCAAAAATTTGTGTTTTACGGGGGTTTGATCTCCGTTTCATCGCCCTTAGCAGTCCGTATGAAGTCGGACGTCGTATAAGGGGATCCTTCGGGGAGCGGCTCGCGGTCTTCATTATTATAAGTCTCGGGATGACGCGATCCAAGAACTTACATATACAAAAACGCCGCAGGGATTCCCGCGGCGCAAATGTTTCTTATCCGGAGTTCAATTCTTATTTTCGCTGAGATAGGGGGTGAGGGCCTCTGCGAGCTGATCGGGGCAGGAGGTATTCTGGCGGCAGCGGATGCCCTTCAGAAGGGGGACGATCTCATCGGGCGTCTTGCCTTCGACGAGCCGTGCGATGCCCTGCAGATTTCCGCTGCACCCGCCGATAAACTTCACGCCGTGGATCCTGTTTTCGGCGTCGAGGTCGAAGATGATCTGCTTTGAACATGTGCCTTTGGTTGAGTATGTGACCATGATTTTCTCCCTTATTTTTTAATCTACTAACGTATCAAAGACGACGGAGTAAAGCTCCGAGGCCTTATCCTCCCACTTTTTATAGATGGCATTCGCCGTCTTTTTATCGGGAACGACGAATTTGAGCTCGAGCATGGGCTGGACGGGGGCGAGGATCTTCAAAAATACGGTGTATGTCCCGTCCTTGTTCTGATAGTAATCCGCCTTGCATTCCTGACGGGTTCGAAGCTTGGAGCTGTTGTTTTTTACGAAGCGTGAGATCTCTTCACGGAGCGAGAGGGGGATCTTGATATAGAAGTTCGCGAGCGATTCCCTTCCCTCGGGGGTGATGGTGTAGAGGGGATCGTCCCCGCCGGGGATCTCGCAGATGAATGCGTCCGCAAGCAGTTTCTGGATGAGTGCGACGCAATCCATATAATTGATCCAGTTGTTCGAAGAAGAACAGATATCGAGAAGCGTACGCTCCGAAAGCGGGCTCTCCATCTTATCGAAAACGAATAAGAGTATTAACTTGTTGACCGAAGTCTCACCTTTGATCAGCATGAGAGAGTTTCCTTGGTACGCTCCTTGCAGGATGTTCTCTCATTATAGCGAAAAAGTTTGACAAAATCAAGATATTTCGGGAAAAAAGTATTTAATATTTTTGCGATCTATGTTATAATGGAAAAGGTCATTCCACACAGGGCATGCGCCGTCGGAGGAAATATGGAAAAAGAGCAAGAGCATATCGCCAAATTTATTGCCATCTGCACCGAACTCGTAGAGGGCAAATATACGGATGCAGGCGCAAAGATCTCGGGGGCGCTGCGTGCGGTCGCCGGGAGCGCACAGCTCACCGAGCTCTTTACCGCCGTGACGCAGGAATTCGACTACCCTTGGGCGAAGAGCAACTATCTTCGCGAGGGGAAGGACGGCTACGCGAAGGGGGAAATGCTCCTCCCCGCGGGGCGGACGGATATCCTCGCCTTCGTCTTTTGTCTGTTTGTGGAGATCGACGCCGGCGCCCTGTCTCTCGGTGATTTTCTTCTTCACTATTGCTATGTGGACGGGAGCTACACCGCGAGCTATTCTCTGTTTGCCGAGCGGGTCATCCGCCCCTTCCGCGATATCGTGTGCGATTGCTTCCCCGCGGCCGCCCGTGCGGCGGTGAAGGCGGACACCCTCGGCGTTCTGCTTGCATCCATCGGCGAGATCTTCGGGCGGGAGAAGGCGCTTCTCGACGCCCTCGAACTAAGGGAAGAGGAGAAGACGGCGGGCGCCTGCATCGTATCCGGCGTCTCGTGTGCGATCGAGGGAAGGGACCGCGAGGGTCTCAAAGCCCTGCTCGCGGGATTTTACTACTTTCTCCGCTATATCGGCGGGGAGAACGAGGATAGCGCGGCCCTCTTTGAACTCGCCGCAAAACTTTGACGCCCATGGACCTTACCGAAACCACACGCAAAAAAAATTATGTCTTCCAAGGCAAGCTTCTCCGCGTCAGGCAGGACGAAGCCACCCTTCCCGACGGCAAGAGCTGCATCCGCGAAGTGGTCGAACACCCGGGCGCGGTGTGCGTTCTCTGCATTTCGGAAGGGAAGGTCGCTCTCGTGCGACAGTTCCGCTATGCCGCGAAAAGGCCGCTTCTGGAGCTTCCCGCGGGAAAGCTCGAGAGGGGAGAGGATATCAGGGAGGCCGCCCTTCGCGAACTCGAAGAGGAGACGGGGCTCAAGGCCGCCTCGGCCGAACACCTCTTTTCCATGTACCCCTCCGCAGGGTATTCCGACGAGATCATCCACGTCTTTTATGCCCTTCCCGCCGCAGCGGGGAGCAGCCATCCCGACGAGGGCGAATTTCTCGAGACGCTCTATCTTCCCCTCGGGGAAGCGCTCGCCATGATCGGGAGGGGGGAGATCCGGGACGGCAAGACCATCGCCGCCCTTCTGTATTATAAATATCTCAATTCATAGCTATCAAGCTCTCAATTCCCGCCCCGCTCAGGCGGGATTTTTCTTGCGATCTGTTGACAATCATCGAAGATTATGGTATAATAATCCCATAATCATCATATAATTATACACGGAGGAAATTTTATGACGCAACCTTTGCCCAAAATTTTGCCCGTCAACGAGTTGAAAAACACGGCGAGCATCATGAAAACCTGTAAAGAAAGCCCCGTGCCCATCGTCATCACCAAAAACGGGTATGGCGAAGCGGTCATGATGAGCGTAAAACTCTATGAGGAAATGTTTGCCAAAATGCAAGCGGCCGCCCTCATCAATGCGGGCATTGAAGAGATCGAAAAAGGCGCTTCTCCGATGGATGGAGGGGAATTTTTCGCTTCCATGAGGGAAAAATATGGGAAGTAAATTCTGTTTAAAGATCTTCCCTTTGGCGCAAACGGATTTGGAGAGCATCTTCGCTTATATTTCCGAGGAACTCAAAAACCCTGCTGCGGCGATCGATCAGATCAATGATTTTGAAAAGGCGTTCGAAAGTATCCGTGCCTTTCCCGAAAGTTGCCCGCTTGTAGACAATGAGTATGTGAAAGATAAAACTTTGCGCAAACTTCTCGTCAACAATTACATAGCATTCTTCCGTATTATGGACGGGGAAATTCAAGTCGTACGTGTGTTATATGGAATGAGAAATTATCAAGATATATTATAGTTTCTCTCTTGCTATATCCGCAAGGCTTCCCCCTTTTGGACTTCACATGAGGGCATTCACTCACCCGCAGTGCTCCTCGTGCCGGCCTCAGATAATCAATAGGCGCCTCGGTGGGGGCGGGATGGCGCTTTCCGCCTTATGCGAGCAAATCATATTCTCCAAAAAAATCGATCCCCGTGCGAAAAGGCGCGGGGATCTTTCTCTGAGGGATCGGATTCAAAACTTTAATTGTTGCAACCGCAACCGCCTCCGAATCCTCCGAGAAGTTCGGAAAGACCGCCGTTCTTTCCTACGCAGTAGGCGATCGCGACGAGGAGCGGCCAGCCGCAGCCTGTGAGCAATCTCGAGTTCAAAATATTTTGCCCGCATGAACCGAGAAGGAGCAGGATGATGAGCGTCCAAAGGCAGCTGTTGCCATTTAAGCAAGACATAGTTTTTCCTCCTTTAATGCACCGCAGAGGTATGTATTATCTGTCTGATTCTGCGGTTTCTACCTTATCCTATGAGGGGAGAGAAGAAATTTGTGCTTTCTCTCCTTCATTCGTTTGCAAAAAGTTTTCGCGTTTGTTATAATGGGAATGGAAAAGCCTTGCGGCGGAACGATACATACGCTCGTATCCGTTTTCGGCTATTCCGAAAAAATTTTTTCTGCGGATATTCCGAAAGACGGAAATCCGATGGAGGTAACTGAATATGAAAAAAGGGAAGCTCTTTTCCGCACGCAACGTGGCTTACTTTGCCGTGCTCCTCGCGCTGGCGGTCGTATTGCAGCTCTTTGCGAGTGCGATCCCGATGTTTGGCGTCACGCTGAACTTCAGCCTCATCCCCATCATCCTTGCGGGGATGTTCTTCGGCATCGTGGGCGGCGCACTCATGGGACTTGTCTCGGGGCTCGTCATCTTCATTTCGACGGCAGTCATGGGCACGGAGCCTTCCACAGCCTTTCTGTTTCAGGCAGATCCCGCCCTTTTGACGCTCACATGTCTTTTGAAGACGACCTTGGCGGGCGCTGCGGCAGGGCTCTTATATCGGCTTATCGCAAAGAAGCACAGCCTCGTCGCATCCTTCGTTTCCGCGCTCACAGTCCCCGTTTTGAACACGGGCATTTATATGCTCGGCATGGTACTGATGCGCAGCGATGTCGCCGAATTTCTCGGCACGCAGGCATCGGCAAATGCCGTATTCGTTGCGGTTTTCAGCCTGATTTGGTTGAATTTCCTTCTGGAGATCGCCGTCAGCGTCCTGCTCGCCCCCGCCATCCACCGCGTGGTGACGGTCGTCGAGAAGAGCATTTCCCGCCGCAATGGGAAAAAGCACGCCTCATCCGCAAATTCTTGATCGGAGCAAAAATCTGTGATCATCTGTATCGACGTCGGAAATACCAATATCAAATGCGCCATCTTTGAGGGGGAGACGCTCCGCCTCTCCTTCCGCGTGGCGACAGACCTCAAAAAGACTTCGGATGAATACGGCATCCAGCTCATTGAGATGCTCGCATTCAACAAAATAAACAAAGAGGAGATCACGGGCGGGATCTTCTCCTCCGTCGTTCCCTCGCTCGACTATACGATCTCGCATATGCTCAAAGTCTACCTCGGCATTTCCCCCAAAGAGGTGGGGCCGGGGCTTAAGACGGGGCTTCAGATGAAGGCGGATAATGCCAAGGAAGTGGGGGCCGACCGCGTCGTCAACAACGTTGCGGCGCTCAAAAAATACGGTGGGGGGAAGCCCATGATCGTCGTGGATTTCGGCACGGCGACCACCTTCAACGTGATCAGTGCGGAGGGCGCGTTTATCGGAGGGGTCATCGCCCCGGGCATCAAGGGCTCGCTCGATTCCCTCGTCTCGGGTACGGCGAAACTGCCGCGCGTCGAGATCGAGGCGCCGAGAAGCGTCATCGCCACGAACACCGTCACCAATATGCAGGCGGGCATCGTCTTCGGCTTTGCGGGGCTCGTCGAATATATCGTCAAAAAGATCAAGAAGGAACTCAAAACGCGGGACGCTGTTACCATCGCCACGGGCGGGTTTTCCGAGGTCATGGCGCGTGAGACGGACTGCATCGATATCGTCGATAAAATGCTCACGCTCGACGGTCTCAGATATTTATACGATTTGAACAGTTTGGAGGAAGGGAAATGAAGAAGATCGGGGTAGCCATTCTCGGGCTCGGCGTCGTGGGTGGCGGCGTCTACAAAGTTCTCACGGCACACAGAGAATTTTACATGCAGACGCAGGGGGTAGATTTTACCGTCGAGAGCGTCGTCGAACCCCGCATAGAGCGCATCGAAGCGCTCGGCGTTCCCAAGGAGAAGGTCGCCTCCAACGTCGCGGAGGCAGTTCTCAACCCCGATGTGCAGGCCGTCGTCGAGTGCATCGGCGGGGTGGAGCTTGCGAGAAGATACGTTCTCGCCGCCCTGAAGGCAGGCAAGACGGTGGTCACTTCCAATAAGGAGCTCATCACCAAGTACTCCTACGAGCTCGAACGCGCGGCCAAGGCGCACAATGCGGGCCTCTACTACGAGGCGAGCTGTGTGGGCGGCGTTCCCATTATAAGGACGCTCCTCGACGGCGTGCAGTCGGATGAGATCACCTCCCTGATGGGGGTCATCAGCGGCACGGCCAATTATATTTTAACTTGCATGGAAGGGGGAAACAGTTTCGAGGAAGCGCTCGCAAAGGCTACAAAGTCCGGCATTACCGAGCCCGATCCCGCGGCCGATATCGAGGGAACGGATGCGGCCTGCAAGCTCGCTCTTCTCTCTTCCCTCGCCTTCCACACCAAGGTTTCCCCCCAAAAGATCTTCCGCGAGAGTCTCGGCGGCGTTACCAAAGAGGACATCGAGGACGGCTGCCGCTTTGGTTACCGTCTCAAATATCTCGCCATCGGAAGGCGCGCCCATGCAGGCCTCGAGCTGCACGTCCATCCCGCATTTATAAAGAAGGACCACCCGCTCGCAAACGTTGCAGGCGATCTCAACGCCGTCTACCTTACGGGGGAACCCGTGGGCGAGGTCATGCTCCTCGGCAAAGGCGCGGGGGAGATGCCCACGGCGGGCGCTGTCGTCTCCGACCTCATCTTCGCCGCAACGCACGGCGAACATCGTTATTCCCCCTATAAAAACACGGCCTCGCCCGATAGGGAGACCGCTTTTGCGGAGGACTTTGCGAGCGCCTATTTCCTGCGTGTGAATGCCGCCGACGAAGCGGGCATGCTCTCTAAGATTTCGGCGATTTTGGGGAGATGCGGCATCGCCATCGAGAGCATCTTCAAGACGGCCAAGGAAGACGGCACGGCCAAACTCACTTTGATCACGAGGCCGTCGCACGAGCGCGCCATGAAGGCCGCCCTTGCAAAATTTGCCGCCGCGGGACACATCACCGTGGAATCGCTCATCCGCGTCGCAGACTGAGAACAAACGGCGGAGCCCCGCCGTTTTTTTGTACCATGAAGAAAGCCATCATTCTCATCAACGCCTTCACGCAGTCGGAAGGAGAGCTCAACCAGCCGAAAAGGATGAAAGAAGAGCTCGCCAAGCTCGGCGTAGAGGCTCATATCATGCGGAACAGCCCCGCGGCGCTCGAAGCGGAGGCAGATTTTTGCATCTTTTTGGATAAGGATAAGTATGCCGCACGCGCCATCGAAAAGCGGATGCGCCTCTTCAACCGCGCCGAGGCGATAGAAACTTGCGACGATAAAATGCTGACCTTCCTCGCCCTCGACTGTGTTCCGCAGCCCGAGACGATCTCCTCCCGCCTTTGCTATAGCGCGGACGCGCCCGTGGATGGGCAATTTCTGGACGAAGCGGAGAGCCGCCTCGGCTATCCCATGGTCGTCAAAGAAAATCACGGCTCGCTCGGCAGGCAGGTCTATCTTGCAAGAGATCGGGCGGAGCTTTGCTCGCTCGCAACGCGCCTGCAATACGTGCCGCATCTCTATCAGAAATTTATCGCCGAGAGCAGCGGGCGGGACGTGCGCGTCATCTGTGTCGGGGGCGAAGCCGTCGCCTGCATGAAGCGGGAAAACGAAAGGGACTTCCGCTCCAACCTCTCCGCGGGCGGCAGAGGGGAGCCCTTTCCGGTGGACGGGGAAATTCGCCGCCTTGCATCCTTGGTGAGCACCTGCTTGAAGCTCGACTATTGCGGCATCGACCTGCTTTTGTCTCATGATGGTTATCTCGTCTGCGAGGTCAACTCCAACGCCTTCTTCGGCGGCATCGAGAACGTCACGGGTATCAACGTCGCCGCCTCCTACGCCTGTTATATTTTGAACGAAATAAGGTAAACCTGTCATCCCGAGCCCCGCAGGGGCGAGCGGATCCCCTTATACGAAGTCCAAGGCCTCAAATCGAAAAATAGGTATGTATTATTAAAAAAACGAAGTACTACGTCTCGCATAGTACTTCGCAGAAATTCAAAAAACGCCCCGCGAAAACGCGGGGCGCAGCTGTTTTGCTTTTATCCTACAATGAGATTGACAAGCCGCCCGGGGACGACGATGCACTTTTTCACCGTCTTGCCCGCCGTCCGCTCCTGCACTTCGGCAAGGGCGAGCGCGGCGTTTTCGATCTCCTCGTTCGTCGCCGTGGCGGGAAGCATCGCCTTGCATACGATCTTGCTATTGACCTGCACCGCATATTCCTTCTCGTCGAGCACGAGCGCGGCTTCATCTTCCACGGGATAGCTCTCGTCGAAGACGGAATATTTTCCGCCGAGCTGCTGCCAGAGTTCTTCGCAGAAATGGGGAGCACAGGGCGCCATCAGAAGGATGAGATCGCGCACGGTATCCTTCAAAAGGGCGACGTTCTTTTTCTCCAGCCCATCGTATTTATAGAGCGCGTTGACGAGCTCCATCAGGCGGGCGATGGCCGTGTTGAAGGAGAAGGCTTCGAGATCCTTCCTCATGCGCGAGATTGCAAAGTTGCGCGCATAGTTGAGCGCTTTTTCCTCAGCTCCGAAAGTTTCTTGTTCGCGGGGGAGCTTCATATCCCGCACTTTGAGGACGATCTTCTCGATGCGGTCCATAAAGCGTGCGATCGCCTTGATGCCGTCGTCGTTCCAAGGTCCGCCCTCCGTATAGGAGAAGCCGAACATGAGGTAGAGGCGGAAGGCGTCGGCGCCGTATTCCTTCACATATTCGTCGGGAGAGACGACATTGCCGTGCGACTTGGACATGCGGTTGCCGTCGGGCCCGAGGATGACCCCCTGATGCACGAGCCGTTTGAAGGGTTCGTCGAAGTCGAGATAGCCCATATCGCGGAGCGCCTTCGTAAAGAAGCGGGCATAGAGAAGGTGCATGCAGGCATGTTCCGCGCCGCCCACATAGGTATCGACGGGGAGAAGCCCGTCCACCGCCTCGCGGTCGAAGGGGAGCTTGTCGTTGTTTGCATCCGCATAGCGGAGATAGTACCAGCTCGAACAGACGAAGGTATCGAGGGTATCGGGATCGCGCTTGGCATTGCCGCCGCAGACGGGGCAAGTCGTATTCATGAACTTTTCATGCTTTGCGAGCGGGGATTTCCCGTCGGGGCGGAACTCCACGTCGTAGGGAAGGCGGACGGGGAGATCTTTCTCGGGAACGGGCACCGCGCCGCATTTTTCGCAGTGGATGACGGGAATAGGCGCCCCCCAATAGCGTTGGCGGGAGACGAGCCAGTCGCGCAGACGGTAGTTGATTTTCTTGCCGCCGACGCCGAGCTTGGAGATCTTCGCCGCGATCGCATCGCGTGCCTCTTCGCCGAAGAGCCCGTCAAATTCCACGGAGCCGCTCACGATGCCGTCCTCCGTGAAGGGGAGCTTTGTCTCGCCGCCCTTCTTTTCGATGACCTTTTCGACGGGAAGATGATATTTCTTGGCGAAGGCAAAGTCGCGCTCGTCGTGTGCGGGAACGGCCATGACTGCGCCCGTGCCGTACGATGCGAGCACATAGTCCGCAAGGTAGATGGGAACGCGCTTTCCGCTTAAAGGATTGATCGCATAGGAGCCCGTGAACACGCCTGTCTTCTCGCGGGTGGAGGAGAGACGCTCGATTTCGTTCGCCTTGGAGGCATATTCGATGTACGCCCTCACGGCCTTTTCCTGTGCGGGCGTCGTCAGCTTCAATGCGAGGGGATGTTCGGGCGCGAGGACGATATAGGTGACGCCGAAGACGGTATCGCACCGCGTCGTGAACACCTTGATCTTGTCGCCGCTCTCCGCTTCGAACTCGATCTCACAGCCCGTGGATCTTCCGATCCAGTTGCGCTGCATGTTCTTGGTCTTTTCCGGCCAATCCAAATTGTCCAGCCCCGTCAGAAGCTCTTCGGCATACTCTGTAATTTTGAAGAACCACTGCGTGAGGTTTTTCCGCACGACCTCGGAGCCGCACCGCTCACACTTATTGTCGACGACCTGCTCGTTCGCGAGCACGGTCTGGCAGGAAGGGCACCAATTTACGGGCGCCTCTTTTCTGTATGCGAGCCCCTTTTTGTAGAGCTGCAAAAACATCCACTGCGTCCACTTGTAGTAGCTCTCTTCGCAGGTCTTGACCTCCGCCGACCAATCGAACATGGCGCCCATCGCAGAGAGCTGGCCTTCCATCGTCTCGATGTTCTTTTCGGTGGAATCCTTGGGGTGCACGCCCGTCTTTATCGCATAGTTCTCGGCGGGGAGCCCGAAGGCGTCGAACCCCATGGGTTGGAACACGTTGTAGCCCTGCATGCGTTTGAAGCGTGCATACGAATCGGCGGGCCCGTAGTTGTACCAATGCCCGATGTGCAGTTTTGCCCCCGAGGGATAGGAGAACATCTCGAGGACGTAGAACTTCGGCTTATCCGATTTTTTATCGAAGTAATTGAGATGCGTCTTCGCCCACTGGAGCTGCCACTTTTTTTCTATCTTGTTCATATCCATAACAATGTTATTTTACTATTATAAGGAAGAAAAGTCAAGCAAAGTTGTATATATTTCCCGCACGCAAGCACAACATCTTCCATAAATAAATTGCACGGCTTCGCATACAATAAGGGTGTGGAAGAAGTGGTCGTATCGGACGGGAGCGCGAGAAGCTCCTTTGTCATCTATCTCTATAACGCCGTGCTCGGGGAGATCGTCTCTTCGGGCGGCGGCGGGGAACTCATCTTCGGCGAGGAACGCACCGCCCTTCGCCTTCGCTATCCCAAGGAGAAGCAGGGTGCGGTGAAAGAGAGCCTCGCCGAGATCCTCGGCATCGGCTATAAATTTACCTATCTTCACGAAAAGCTGCGCGCATCCCTTTCCAAACGCGACAGAAAGCTGCTCATCGCCGCCCTCATCGCGGCCGATTTCGAAGGGGACCGCGCCTTCATCCTCGGCAAGATGCAGCCCGTGGGAGAGTTCGCCCTCGACGGGTTCTATACCTTCCGTCTCGGCCCGCTGCGCGAGAAGTGGACGCGTATCCTCGAATATATCCCCGAGAGTTTTTCCTCGCATGATCTCAAAAAATTCTGTGAATTTCTCGTGGGGGAGAGCAGGAACAAGATCTATCTCAAGGGGAATTTCGTCTTTGGGGAAAACTTTATGCCCCTTCGAAGGAGCCGCCTCATGGGCGAGGAGGATGTGGAGACGGAGATCATTCTCTCGGATGCGGGCTATATCTACTGCCTCGGCGAGGTCGCAAAGGGAACGCAGGATTTCCTGCAAAAATATTACGCCGAGCGGGCGATATTCTCTTGACAAACGCAAAAAAAGCGAGTAAAATCTTTTGTGACGTGCGGCGATGACCGTACGCGGGATAGAGACAAGTAGCGAAGCAAGGCGGTTTACAGAGAGGGGCTCCGAGGCTGAAAGAACCCTGATGCGCGGCGGCGGGCGAAACCGCTCTTTCCCCCAAAACAGCATCATAGAGCGGTCCCTCTCCGGAAGAGGGGCAATTAAGGTGGAACCGCGCGACACATCGCGTCCTTAAATTTCCGTGGGAAATTTGGGGCGTTTTTTATTTTTTGACAAAAAGCATAGTACTATGTCAGACATAGACGGAGGAAAAACCATGAATATTACTTTGAAAAACGGCGATATGCTCGCTTTGGAAGAGGGGGCGACCGCCCTTTCCGCCGCACAGGCGATCTCCGAAGGGCTTGCCCGCGCCGCCGTGTGCGCCCGTGTGAACGGGGAGCTTTGCGATCTTTCGGAACCGCTTCGGGAGGGCGACAGCCTTGAGATCCTCACCCTCAAGGATAAGGAGGGGCTGGAGGTTTACCGCCACACCTGCGCCCATGTGCTCGCGCAGGCCCTCAAAACCATCTATCCCACCTGCAAGCTCGCGATCGGCCCCGTCATCGACAACGGCTTCTATTACGACGTCGATTTCAAGACGCCCATCACCATCGATGATTTTGCCAAGATCGAGGCGGAGATGAAGAAGATCATCAAGGCAAACTTGCCCATCGAGCGCTTCACCCTTCCGAGAAAGG
The DNA here is from genome assembly GCA_947589585.1 of uncultured Clostridia bacterium. Lineage (GTDB taxonomy): Bacteria > Bacillota > Clostridia > Christensenellales > Borkfalkiaceae > Gallimonas. The sequence continues at coordinate 2,049 of CANQCA010000033.1, read as the reverse complement.
AGGCGATCGCCCTCATGCAGGGGTACAGCGAAAATTACAAGGTGGAGCTCATCGAGGACCTTCCCGAGGACACGACGCTCTCCTTCTATAAACAGGGCGCGTTCACCGACCTCTGCCGCGGGCCGCATCTTCCTTCAACGGGAAAGATCAAGGCGTTCAAGCTCGTCTCCATCGCGGGGGCGTATTGGCGCGGGGACGAAAAGAAGAAGATGCTCACCCGTATCTATGGGACCGCCTTCGCCAAGAAAGAGGAGATGGACGAATATTTCCAAATGCTCGAAGAGGCGAAAAAGCGCGACCATATCAAGCTCGGCAAGGAGCTCAAGCTCTTCGCCCTGCTTCCCGAGGGCAGAGGCTTCCCGTTCTTCCTTCCGAACGGAATGACGCTCAAAAATATCCTCGTCGACTATTGGCGGGGCATTCACAGGAGAGAGGGCTATGTCGAGGTGCAGACCCCGATGATCATGACCCGTACCCTCTGGGAGAACTCGGGGCATTGGGACCACTATAAAGACAATATGTATACGACCAAGATCGACGGGGAAGACTGTGCCATCAAGCCCATGAACTGCCCCGGCGGCATGCTCGTCTACAAGCTTTCCCCCAAGAGCTATAAGGATCTGCCCATCCGCATGGGAGAGCTCGGGCTCGTCCACCGCCACGAGAAGAGCGGCCAGCTCCACGGCCTCATGCGCGTGAGGTGCTTCACGCAGGATGATGCGCATATCTTCATGTTGCCCGAACAGATCGAAGAGGAAATAAAAGGCGTCGTCAAGATCATCGACGAGGTGTATTCGCTCTTCGGCTTCAAATACAATGTCGAACTTTCCACCCGCCCCGAGGACAGCATGGGCTCGGACGAGGATTGGGAAAATGCGACGAATGCCTTGAAAAAAGCGCTCGAAGATCTGCATCTTCCCTACGAGATCAACGAAGGGGACGGCGCGTTCTACGGTCCCAAGATCGACTTCCACCTCGTGGACGCCATCGGCAGAGAGTGGCAGTGCGGGACCATTCAGCTCGACTTCCAGATGCCGCAACGCTTCGACCTCGAATATGTGGGGGAGGACGGCGAAAAGCACCGCCCGATCATGATCCACCGCGTGGTGTTCGGCTCAATCGAACGCTTCATCGGCATCCTCATCGAGCACTATGCGGGCAAGTTCCCCGTCTGGCTCTCGCCCGTACAGGTGAAGGTGCTCCCCATCACCGACCGCGCGGCAGAGTACGCCCAAAAGCTCACCGACGAGATGAATGCTCTCGGCATCCGTGCCGAGGCGGACCTTCGCAAGGAAAAGCTCGGCAGAAAGATCTTGGACGCCGAGAACGAGAAGGTGCCCTATAAGCTCGTCATCGGCGATAAGGAGATGGAAGAGGGGACAGTCTCCGTGCGCCGCCGCGGCGAAGGCGACATCGGCTCGATGCCCAAAGGCGACTTCTTCGCCCTTGTCCAAAAGGAAAATGCTGAAAAGACGGTGTTTTAAGAGTTCACAAATTTTGTTTTGCTTGGGATAACCTGTCATTCCGAGACCCCAAAGGGGTCGAGAGAATCCCCTTATACGAAGTCCATGGGTTAACCGCGTCATGCTGAGCAGATAAAGCCCTACGCAGTCCGTAGCGGCCTATCCTCGAAGCATCCCCTCATCCTGAGCCGAAATTGTTGGATGAAAACCGTGAGCCTATCCTCGAAGGATCCCGAACTACGAAGTCCCATTTCCGCAAAACAAAATTGATTTCTAAAACAAACACAAAATTTGTGGCGAAAATGAGTTGACAAGTCTGCTACAGTGTGCTATATTGATAGTAAGTAAAGCAGAGGTCAACCCTTCTCCCCGCGATCGCGCAACGGCGCGACGGGTCCAAAATCGGTTTATGGCGCGCATAGAAGCGTGGTTTTTCCGACGGGTTGCACTTAGCAGCCCGTTTCTTTTTTTGCCCGAGAGGGCATGCGGGCGGAAAGAATACGAAAAAATTTTTGAGAGGACTATGGCAGTTAAAAATCAGCATCAGATCAATGGTGAAATTCGCGATCGCGAGGTGCGTCTCATC
>CANQCA010000032.1 GCA_947589585.1 uncultured Clostridia bacterium | reverse complement strand
AGGGCGCAATGCGCCCATCCTTCCCATAGTTTTGTTTTAAGACAGGATGGTTGCGAACTGTCTGCACGTCTGTTTTTTTCTATTCTATCACATGTTGGATGTGCCCGTCAATCATTTTTGACGGGTATTTGTTTTTGCGGGGGAAGGGCATTTTCCGCCACCGTCTTCACATACGCCTCGGCGTTGAGTGCGATGACAATGAAGCCGATCTCCAGAAAGGCGATGCCCACGAAGATGCCGACGATGACGTTCACCAAAAAGACGACCGCCGCGACGAGCGCCGCCGAGAGGGCGAGGATGATGAGGTTGGTCGCGAACAGCCGCATGACATTTTTGAAGTTGACGATCTCTTTGAAGGTGACGCGCCCTCTTCCGTGGATGAGGAAGGCTTCAAAGAGGGAGACGGAGCCGAAGAACACGACGGCAAAGAGAACGGAGAGGAAGATGCTCGGCTTCCACAGCGTCGCGAGCCATGCGCATACGCCCGTGAGGGCGACGGTGAGCAGGGAATCGACGAGGGCATGCAGGATGAAGGTCCTCAAAGTCCGTTTCGCCATGTTCCTGCGGATGAGCAGCCGCGTGAGGAGGTACCCTGCGATCATGCCGAGGGCGGTGAAGCCGATGACGGCGTAGAGCTGAACGCCGAGGGTGTGGGTGAATTCCCCGATCACCGTCTTGAAGGCGGCGGAGTAAGCGGCCGTATCGCCCACAAAGGCGCCGACGCAGCTGTTCAAGGTCTCCGTGAGCCACTTTTCGCTCACCATCGTGCGGACCGCTGCGAGGGGATCGCCCCATTCGAGCGCCTTGACCGCCGTAAGCAGGCTTCCCTTGAGGGCGTTGAAATCCACCGTCGTATCGCTCAGGATCGTCTGCACCCCGCGGGCGAGGTCTCCCGTGGCGGCAACGACGCCGGGAATGAAGACGGAGAGCCCGAACACGAGCCCGAGCGCAAGCGTTCCGAGCGGAGTGAAGAAGTATTTCAGATTTTTGAAAAAGTTTATGATGCCTTGCTTGATCATGATGCCGCGTCCTTTCTATTTCTTTTGCGAATGTTCCTTCTTCCACGCCTTGATCTCTTCGAGACGGGTCTTGAAGCGCACCTCCGCGCCTTCTTCGGTGGGGGTATAATATTCCTTCCCGACGAGGGAATCAGGCAGGCACTGCATGGTGGTGAGCTTATCTTCGAAGTCGTGCGCATACTCGTAGCCCTTGCCGTAGCCGAGCTCCTTCATGAGCTTGGTGGGCGCGTTGCGGATGACGAGGGGAACGGGCTCGGCGAGCATGCCGAGGGCGTCCTGCTTCGCGCGCATGTAGGCGACGTCGCATGCATTCGACTTGGGCGTCACCGACATATAGATGACGGCCTCGGTGAGGTGCACCGAGCACTCGGGCATGCCGATGAGGCGGCAGGCTTCGAACGCGGCGACGGCGATCTCCAAAGCGCGCGGGTCTGCGAGCCCGATATCCTCGGAGGCGAAGCGCGTCACCCGCCTTGCGATATAGATGGGGTCTTCACCCGCTTCGAGCATGCGTGCGAGCCAATAGACGGCGGCGTCGGGGTCGGAATTGCGCATGGATTTGTGCAGGGCGGAGATGAGGTTGTAGTGCTCCTCGCCCGTCTTGTCATAGAGAAGGGACTTCTTCGACGTGATCTGTTCGATGGTCTCCTGCGTGACGATGGTGGTATCGCCCTGCATCTCGCCGTTGAGGATGGCCATCTCGAGGGTGGAGAGGGCGCTCCTTGCATCGCCGTTCGCAAAGACGGCGATGGTGTTTAAGATCTCGTCCGGGATCACCACCTTCTGCCGTCCGAAGCCGCGTTCATCGGTGATGGCGTGGCGTAAAAGCTCGGTGAGATCTTCCGTCCCGAGCGCCTGCAGCACAAAGACCTTGCAGCGAGAGAGAAGCGCCCCGTTCACTTCGAAGGAAGGGTTCTCCGTCGTCGCCCCGATGAGGATGATGCTGCCCTTTTCGACATAGGGCAAAAAGGCGTCCTGCTGCGCCTTGTTGAAGCGGTGGATCTCGTCGATGAAGAGGATGGTCTTCTCGCCGAAGCGGCGGCCGCGCTCTGCCTCTTCCATCACCTGTTTGATCTCTTTTATGCCGCTCGTCACGGCAGAAAAATCGATGAATTTCGCCTGTGTGCGGTTTGCGATGATGCGCGCGAGGGTCGTCTTCCCCACGCCCGGGGGGCCCCAAAAGATCATGGAGCTGATCTTATCCCCCTCGATGATGCGGCGCAAGACCTTCCCTTCACCGAGAAGGTGCTTCTGCCCGAAAAATTCATCGAGGTTGCGGGGACGAAGGCGGGCCGCAAGCGGCTCTGCATCCTCCCTTTCAAAGAGCGTTCTTTGTTCCAACATGTTTTTTTCCTTATCTTACCGCCGTTCGACGGTGACAACGGGGAGAAAATCCCCGCATTTTTCTACGATCTCTTCGAGGGCGGCGCAAATCTCGCCGTCCGTTTTTTCGAGGGAGAAGGGGACGTCCGCATCGAAGATGACCTTCGTTTGTTTGCCGCGGACAAGGCGGAAATCGTGCAGCTCCAGATCCTTGGAAATGCCCTCCGCCGCGGATAAAATTTCCTCTTTGAGGGCGAGGGCTTCGGTGTCGAAAAGATCGACGGGATCGAGGTGGGCGGTGAGCGAAACGCCGAGCTTTTCCCGCACGGCATGCTCGATGCCATCGATGATCGCGTGCGCCTCGATCGCGGACATGGTAGCGTCCATTTCGATGTGAACGGTCGCATAGAGGGCATTCTGCCCATAGGAGAAGACGTGCAGATCGTGCATGCCGAGCACACGTTTTTCCGCGGAAATTTCCCCCTTGATGGCCTCGACGAGGGCGGGCTCGGGTGCCTTTCCGAGAAGCTGGGAGACGGCCGCCTTCAGGATGGAGATCCCCTGCCATGCGATGAAGAGGGCGACGAGAATGCCCGCTACGCCGTCTGCAGGGAAGGAAGTGTATTGCTCGATCAAAAGCCCGATGAGCGCGGAAGCCGTTGCGCCGCAGTCGCACAGGCTGTCGATCGCCGAGGCGCGGAGAACCTCCGAGGAGAGCTTTTTCGCCTCCCTGCGGTAGCAAACATACATTGCCGCCTTCACGGCGATGGAGACGCCGAGGACGAGGAAGACCGCCCAAGAAACCTCGGAAACGCTCCCCCCGATGAGCTTTTCGATGCTCCCCCGCACGAGTTCGAAGGCGAGAAAGAGCACGAGGATCCCCATCGTGAGCGTGGCGATATGCTCTGCGCGGCGGTGTCCGTAGGGGTGTTCGCTGTCGGCAGGCTTTTCCGAGATACGGAAGGAGACGAGGGAAATGAGCCCGCTCCCGCAGTCGCTCACGTTGTTGATGCCGTCCGCGACGATGGATACGAGGGAGAACATGCTCCCGAGCGTAATTTTTGCCGCCGCAAGGACGAGATTGGAGAGCATTCCCAAAAGGCTCACCCGTGCTCCCCGCGCGGCGCCTGCATTCCTACCCATATCAGTATTATATGGCAAGGCGGGCGAATTGTCAATCCCGCTCGGGGGTTTTGTGCATGCAAAAGCATAAATTCAAGCAAAATTGCTTCAGATAAGTATATTCACTTGACAAAATGGGGGGATGATATGGTAAAATATACGGGTAATATTGTAAATTATCGCAAAACATGCGAAAGCTTACGGGAGCCCATATGAAGAATTTCAACAGAAAACTTTGCCTTGTATTCATCCTCATTCTGACGGCGGCCGTGCTATTTTCCGTCGCGGCGTGCGGCGGAAAGAAGGCGGCGCTCCATCTCGATGCCGGTGCGGGCGGAAGCATCGCACAAGCGGAGCATGAGGTGGAAGTCGGCGCCGACCTCTACGAATATTTGCAGGGGATCAGCCCCGACGTGAAGGAAGGGTTTATCTTCGACGGCTGGTACGATGGCGAGCATCAGATCGCATCGGGGGATACCATGTCCGAGAGCGGTATGTCACTTAAGGCGAAATACGATGTTTCCTACACCGTCAATTTGTATATCTCGGATGCGAGCGGCGAATACGGCGATCCCACTGTGACGAAGGGCACCGCCCGCTACGGAGAGCCCTTTGCGCCGAGCATCCCTTCGCCCCCTTCCCACTATGCACTCGATATGGGCAAGGAGAGCAAGCTGCAGAGCGCCGCCCTTCAGCCCGGAGAGGTGTTCAACATCTGGTACCGCCGCGAGGAGATCCTCGTCATCTACCGCATGAATGCGCCCGCGGGCGTGGAGATCGGCGGAAGCATGCCTTCTTCCCGGATCTCCCTCGGCGGGGAGCTCACCGTTCCCGCATGCAATTTCACCCATCCCGCGGATTACCGCTTTGTGGGTTGGACCCGTTCGGACGATGAGACGCAAAAGCGCTATTTTGCGGGCGACCGTATCCAAAACATCGAGACGGGGTTCGAGCTTCAGGCAAATTGGCAGAGGGGATACTGCGACCTCTTCGGCGGGGAAGACGTCATTTTCCCTTCTTATGACGGCGGAAATGCGCTCACCCTCGTGCGGGGCGGGAAATCTTTCGAGGGGAACTTACGCGAGGATGGAAGCTTTACCTTCGGCGCGGGAGAAAACGTGCTCGAGGGCAAGCTCGGCGAAAATTTCAGCTTCTCCTATTTCAGAAACGAACAGCGGGGCGAATATTCTCTCTACGACGGCCACCTCGGCGCCGAGCCCTTCAACGGGACGAAACTCAACCTCGACGGGCTGGGCGGGGCCGCAATTACCGATGCGGACGGAACTTCTCTTTCGGGCAGCTATCTTCCCCTCGGCGGGGAGAGCTTCTCTTTCACGCCCGTGAGCGGAAACTCCTTTATCTTCGTGCTCGGCGTTCGGGAGGGCGAAAGGATCTTCAGCATCTTCGACGGTGCGAAGGGGGACTATCTCGAAGCTGTCGCAAAGTCGGTCGATGGGGTGGTGCGCGGCGAGAAGGTGCTCTCTCTCGACGGCTTCGGCGGCGCACAGCTCATCGACTACGGCGGGGGTGTGAGCGAGAGCGGCAGCTATGCGATCGCAAAGGGGGATGCCTCTTCCCTTCTTCTTACCGTCTCTTTCTCGGGGCTCGAAAAAACCATATTCACGCTCGATACGGGGGAGAGCTTGCTCTATCTCGAAAGGAGCGAATATGCGGGAGTATATCGCGAAAAAGACGGCGATGCAACGCTCTCCCTCGACGGGTTTGCCGTATTCGGCGAGAGCGCCGTCTATGCGGACGGTGCGACCGAGAAGTATTGCCCCTATTGGCTGAGAGTGAGCGAGCGCTTCGGCGTCATCGCCGATCTCTATGAGGAGAAAGAGGGCGTGCTCACATGCACCGCTTCCTACCTTCTTCACGAAGATATGACCTTCGAACGCTTCCTCGAGGAGGCGAAGGAGCTCATGCGCCTCACGCTCTTATCGGGCTATGCCTCGCCCGCATATCCCATGCTTATCCTCTATAGCGAAGCCTACGATGGGGACGCGCCCGAGGGCGCTCTGAAGGCCGAGATCTGCGACATGGGTGCCTCGGATTCGCTCGAGACCGTCGCTTCGGGCTATTACACGGTCGAGGTGCTCGGCGGTAATATCCGCTATTATAAGTTCACCGCCGCCGGGAGCAGTGCGGCCGCTCCCTTTGAGAGCATGGAGTTTCTCACGGGCTCGGTCGGCACCTCGGACGGGGGCTTTCTCGACGTCTACTATGCCTTCTACATCGACGGCGAAGCCGCTTTCACCCGCGTTCGTGCGGCGGAAGGGGCGGGCGAACTGCGCATCATGAATGTTGGCGTGACGGGGATCGGCGGCCTTTTCTTCGACGGAAAGGGCGGCGTCTTTGAGGGAAGCTTCTCCCTCGCAGATATCGCCGATGCGCCCGAGGGCAACTCATATTACATCTTCACGAGCTATATCCGTGGCGAGATCGACGGTGGCTATGAAGAGGTCGAACGCTATTTCTGCGTGAAAGATATGGGCGGGGAGAGCGTCTTCCAAGAGCTCGATTCCCTTCCCGCGGGGCGGCAGAGCGTGTTCTACCTTGTCGACGAGTTCGGCGAGGTCGCCGATCAGGACGGTGGTCTCCTCGTCTTTTTGGGGGAAGGCAGGGCAATGTACATCGGGGCGGGGAGCGGGAGCGCGCTCTATTTCGGCGCCTATACGGACAGCGGCCGCAAGACGGTTTGGGGGGACGCCATCTACACCTTCACCCCGCCCGAAGCCTCCGATGATCCCTATGCCCCCGCGATCGAGCCCTTTGATTTCATCCTCGAATACGGCGAGGGAACGAACGGCTACTTCCGCATTTTCGACGCGGCGCTGTGCGGCACGCTCACGAGCGAAAACGGGGCCCGCCTCGAGCTCGACGGCTTCTGCTTCCGCGCCAGATATACGAACAGTTATCATCAGACCTTCGAGGGCCTCTATATCCTCTACGACGCCCAAACGATCTGGTTCCGCGTTTCAGAGACGGGCGAAGAATTCCGCTTCCAACGCACCCAAGACGGCTTCAGGGACGTCGATGAAGTGACGGAATACACACCCGCGGGGGTCTATTCCATCTGCAACGACAGCGGTTTTTCGCCCGAGGGGTATCTCGGCTCCACCCTTACTTTGGAAGAAGGGGGTGCGGCCGCCCTGAAAAATGCAAGCGGCACTCCGCTTTCCCGCTCGGGGAAGTGGACGAAGGAAGGGGAGACGGTGGAAGTGGAGCTCATCCTTACAGACGGCAGCTCCTTCATTTGGCGCTGTATGCTTCTGGATGAGAAGTGCATCCTTTTCCACGCCGAAGCGGAGGGGTTGTATGCGGGTGCGGACCTTTCCGTTCTGCACCTCGACGGATGGGGCGGCGGCACCTTTATCGACCGCTACGGCCGTCCGATGTCCGTCACGGCGGAATGGGCGCGGGACGATGTGCTCATTCTGACCGGGACAGACGGGCAGAGGATCCTCGTCAAAGCAGATGCGGCGTCGCACACCTTCGCGCAGAGCGCCGCCCTCTCGGCCGCCTACTATACGGCCGATCTCACCCGTTCCCTCGTATTTGCGGATGCCTTCTATGAGGACGGACATTTTATGGGCTGCTACTTTGTCGAAGGCCGCTATGCCCACCTCTTCGTGAGGGGCGAAACGCGCTACGAAGAACGCCTTCTGGAGCTTCCCGAAGGGGACGGCTATTCCTATGGCGGCAGAACGTATTTCCGCTATGCGGGCGGTGCGCTCACCTTCCAAGGGCAGCTCACCTTCGCAGACGGGATGAAGGATCCCGTTCCCGTCCGCCTCACCCTCAAGGGCGAAGGCCTCGGTCTCTTCCCCGCGGCCGCCACCCTCTTCTACGGAGAGGGGAGTGCGGAAGTGAAGGGCGGCTTCACGGCGAGGGCGGAGAATGGGGAGCTTCTTCTCTGCGATGCGCGCGGCGGAAGCTACCCGCTCACCCTCACTTGGGAGATGGGCGGGACCGGCACGGCGGCGATCGAGGGCGATTTCATCTACTATAGCGCCCTCTACGATGCGGAGACTGCCGCTTCCAACATGGTCTACTATGGCTATTTCGGCGTGGGAGATGTGAAGATCGGCGAAAATGTCTGGTACTACGACTTCGCCGACGTCAAGGATACGGCGGGAAATTCTCTCCGCTTCCTCACGGAGAGCGCCCCTTGGGAGATGGAGACGTTCGGTTCGAGCAACGCACACGGCACGCTCTACGGCTTCGAGCTGACGGGAAAGGACGGCGAACTCTACTTTGCGATGTACTTCCTCGTCGACGGTAGTCTTCAAGCATGGAAGGAAGGCGCGCAGACGCTGCCCGACATGCTCATCTATTCCGTCGGCCTGTGCAGGACGCTCACCTTTACGGACGGCGGCGGGACGAAGTACACCCTCGAGATCGAACAGTGCTTCTACAACAATTCTTTCAAAAATTCATTCACCGTTGGCGATATCCTGGACGCCACGCTTCTTGTCGACGGTGCACCCGTGGAGGCGGAAGGGACGGAGGATAGCGGAAATTCCCTCGTCTTTGCTGCGGAAAACGGGACGTATACGCTCTCGCTTTCTCGCGGGGAAGACGGCTTCGTGCAGGGCTTTTCCGCAGTATTTGTCTCCGTAAACGCCCAATAAATGCAGGATGCAGGCCCCTTTTCCGGGGCCTGCGTTTCACATTGCAACATTTCTCGCAAAATACTTTACATTGTGCGGATTTTGTTATATAATAGGTGAAAGAGGGTCTTATGCGCATCGCGTTCGGTCATTGGAAATATATTGTGAGGAATCTTTGGCTGGTCCTGCCGTTTGCAGTGATACCGGCAGTTTTTCTCGCGCTTTCCCTCGACTATACGAGCGTCGGCGCTACGGTTCGCACCTTCTTCACGGAGACGCCGCGGGAGGGCTTCGTCGAATATTTCCGCACGTGGAGCCTCATCCGCACGGACAGCGCCCTCGGGGGGATCTATTCCTTCCTCGCCTTTGTCGCCATCACGCTTTGCGGCGTGCCCATGCTCGTCTTTGTCGAAAAGCACATGCGCATCGGCAAGCGGACGCTCTCGGGCGTTATCAACGGCTCCATGTCGCTCTTCGCATCCTTTTTGGCCATCGTTTTTGTCTATCTCGTCCTGTACGAGGTTTGGGCCGTCATTTTATCGGCGCTTCTTTTTGTCGTCGCCCAGATCCCCGTGACGGCGCTCACCTATGTGTTCTATATCCTCGTCTTTTTGCTTCTCACCTTTGCGCTCTTCTATGTCGCGACGGTATTCTATCTGTGGCTTCCTTGCAGACAGGCAACGGGATTCGGCCCCTACAACGCCTTCCTCTATTCCTACCGTCTCATGACGGGGGTAAGGTGGAAGCTCATCCTGGGCTACTGCGTCTCCTTCTTTGCCTGTATGATATGCACGGCGGCCTCCTCTCTCCTGCCCGAAGCGGTGTTCCGCGTTCTCGCCATCCTCTTGTATGCGGCGCTCTTTTTGAGCTTTCTCATCCGCATGGAGACCGTCTATTTCGAGACGGATAAGCTCGACAGAGAGGATGTTTTAAGAAGTTACAGGGGGTATTAAATGCGATTCCGTCATTCCGTCAGTCTGACGATCGATAATTTCTCCGGCGTATTCAAATTGCTCTTATACCGCGCGATCACGGCGGCGGTTTTTTTCAGTTTGACCTATGTCATTCTATCCTTGGGCCTCTCGACGATTGTGGATAGCGCGGAGCTCGGCGCCCTGAAGGAGCTCGCCAAATCCTTTGTGAAGGCTCTCTTCGGCGGGGAATATGCCGTCCTGCAACAGATGCCGCACGAATTCCACGTCGCCGTGAAGGACTTTATGGTCCTGCTCGGCACACACATCGGCTCCATCGTGGGCTCGATCATCGGCGTCGCCGTCATGTATCTTCTTTTGCGCTATTTCAACGGCCTTGCGATGTTTGCCCTCGGCGGGACGGTCAACGACCGCATGAGCATGAATGCAAAGACCCGCTTTTCCGCATCCTATTTTCGCAATATCGGGCAGGCGTCCTTATATCAGCTCGTCTATGTGCCGCTCACCTTCGTCTATGATGTGGCCTCTGTGGGGCTGTGCGTCTTCCTCTTCTTCTATATCCCGTCCCTTCTCATGGCATGGAACTTCTTCACCGTCCTCATCTCGCTCTGCCTCTCCATCGCACTCATCCTCGCGATGCAGGCCCTGAAGATGACCTTTGTCTCGGCTTGGATGCCCGCCATGATCGCGGGGGGAAAGGGCGTCGGGCAGGCCCTCAAGCAGTCCGCCCGCTGCAAGAATTCCTTCTGGAGAAGGTTCGCGGCCTATCTGATGGCGGCCTACCTCATCCTCGTCGTCAACATCACGTTCGGTCTCTGCACGCTCGGAAGCGGCCTTCTCATTTCCATGCCGCTCTCCTATTTTTTCCTCCTCGTCATGCAGTTCGTCAACTACTACACCGACGCGGGAAAGAAGTACTTTGTCACCCGCGATAAGATCGCCGAGGGCGACGGGGAATGAGAAATTATAGGGTTCCATTCAAAACGCTATGAATTATTTGCAAATATATGAAACATGGATGGCGGACTCCCGTCTTTCTGCAGAAGCGAAAAGAGAGCTCGCCGCTCTTTCGGAAACGGAGAAGGAGTACCGCTTCGGCGCGGAGCTCAGCTTCGGTACCGCCGGCATGCGCGGGGTCATCGGCTACGGCCTCAACATGATGAACGTCTACACCGTCCGCCGTGCGACGCAGGGGCTCGCAGGGTACGTCGTCGCCCTCGGAGAGGGGGCGAAGGAGCGGGGCGTCGTCATCTCTTACGATACGAGAAGGCGCTCTTTCGAGTTCGCGAAGGCCTCCGCCGCCGTTCTTGCAAAGAACGGGATCAAGGCCTACCTTTTCGGCCGCGTCCATCCCGTTCCCATGCTCTCCTTTGCGGTGCGGCATCTTCATGCCATCGCGGGGATCATGATCACCGCCTCGCACAACCCCAAAGAGGACAACGGCTATAAGGTTTACGGCGAGGACGGAGCGCAACTCTCTCCCGAGGCGACGGATATCATCGCCCGCCGTATTCGCGCCATCTCCGATATTTTTTCCGTCGAATGGGAGGACGAAAGCCCGCTCATCGTGCCCGTTCCCGCGGAAGTGGACGAGGCGTACTTTACGGAGATCGAAAAGCTCTCGCTCTCCCCCGAGGCCGTGAAGGCGTGCGGGAAGGACTTAAAACTCGTCTACACCCCCGTGCACGGCTCGGGCTATATTCCTGTGACCACGATCTTAAGAAGACTCGGCATCAAGGCGACCGTCGTCGAAGAGCAGATCTCGGAGGACCCCGATTTCTCCACCGTGAAAGTTCCCAATCCCGAGTATAAGGAGACACTCTCGAGGGGCATCGCGCTCGCAAATGAGATCGATGCCGACGTCGTCTTCGGCACCGATCCGGATAGCGACCGCCTCGGCGTGGCCGTCAAGAACGACAGGGGGGAATTTATCGCTCTCTCGGGCAACCAAGTGGGCATTTTGCTCCTCGACTATATCCTCACCCGCCTCAAAGCACGGGGAGAGTTTCCCGCAAATGCCGCCGTTGTCAAGTCCTTTGTCTCGACGGGCATGGCGAAGGCGATCTGCGAGGAGTTCGGCGCGACCCTCGTCGAAACGCCCGTGGGCTTCAAGTTCATCGGCGAGAAGATCAAGGAGTGGGAAGCGAATAAAAAATATACATTCGTGTTCGGCTTCGAGGAATCGTGCGGATACCTGCGTGGCACCCATGCCCGCGATAAGGATGCCGTCGTTGCGAGCATGGTATGCGCCGAGATGGTCTGCTACTATGCGTATATCGGCAAGACGGTTTATACACGGCTCTGCGAAATATACGAAAAATACGGCTTCGTGCTCGATCGTGGCGTCTCCGTAAAATACGGGGGGCTCCACGCGATGGAGGAGATGAACGCCGTTGTCGACGGGCTCAAAAACTGCCAAGTTGCCGAGATCGGCGACATGCGCGTCGAAGCTATCCGCGATTATGCGGCAGGCGTTCGGAGGGCGGCAGACGGCACCTGCGAGGCGCTCAATATCCCCAAGTGCAACTGCGTCTATTTCGAGCTCGAAGGGGGGAGTTTCGTGTGTGTGCGCCCCTCGGGCACCGAACCCAAGCTCAAAATTTATTATTCTATGCGTGCGAAGGATGAGGCGGCGGCAACAGAGAGGTTCGAAGCGGCCTCCCGCTCCGTCGACCTTCTCCTCGAAAAGGCAAAGGGAAATTAAATAAGGACCAAACAAAAAGGGAAGGTTTGTACCTTCCCTTTCTTTTTGGTGGAGACAACAGGACTTGAACCTGTGACCTCGCGCATGTGAAGCGCGCGCTCTAACCAACTGAGACTATGCCTCCGAACTACTTTTTTATTGTACAACACTTTGCCGCCCTTGTCAACACATTTTCGCCCCCAACGGGAAATTTTATGAGTTTTGCAGGAAGTAACGACATGCCACCCAAGGGTAGCGTCATCCTGAGCCGATGAAGCTGTACGCAGTCCATGGCGGAAAATCTTCGAAGGATCCAGAGCTACGAAGTCCGACTGCATTCTGATTCGTCACCCTGAGCTTTGTCGAAGGGTGACCGCACTATAAGGTCATGCTTCGACTGCGCAACTTCGCCTACGGCTCATGCCGCGCTTAGTCTACAAATAGAAGCTGCGGTCGGGGCGAACACGACGTGTTCAACTTGCCCGCTATCTCCACATGAGAAAAGGACGGCTGTGCCGTCCTCTCATGGTGGAGATAGCGTGAGTCGAACACGTGACCTCTTGAATGCCATTCAAGCGCTCTACCAACTGAGCTATACCCCCGAAGTGATTTTATTTTACAACACTTTGCCGCCCTTGTCAACACATTTTCGCCCCCAACGGGAAAATTTATGAGTTTTGCAGGAAGCAACGACATGCCACCCAAGGGTAGCGTCATCCTGAGCCGATGAAGCTATACGCAGTCCACGGCGGAAATTTCTCGAAGGATCCCGAGTTACGAAGTCAGACTGCATTCTGATTCGTCACCCTGAGCTTTGTCGAAGGGTGACCGCATTTTAAGGTCATGCTTCGACTGCGCTACTTCGCCTACGGCATGTGCCGACCTTAGTCTACAAATAGAAGCTTCGGTCGGGGCAGCATGACGTAATGAAAAAGAAAAACCGAGATAGCGCGACTACTGCGCGGGCAATAGCCCGCTTGTGCCGACCTTAGTCTACAAATAGAAGCTTCGGTCGGGGCGAACGCGACGCGTTCGGTCGAGGCGCTATTCCCCATGAAAAAAGGAAGAGCACAAGCTCTTCCTTTTTTCATGGTGGAGATAGCGCGACTCGAACGCGTGACCTCTGCGTTGCGAACGCAGCGCTCTACCAGCTGAGCTATATCCCCATTCGCATGCTTTGATTATAGCATATTTCTCGGGAAATGCAAAGCGATTTTCCGCGCTGCATAAAAAAATTTCTCAAAAATTCCGATCGGCACGAAAAGCGCGCCAAAGTCATACAATGGAGCATATGAAAAAACTTGTCGCGTTTTATTTTTCCGGCACGGGGAACACCCGTTATATCACCGAATATCTCCTCCAAAAGCTCTCAAAAGGTTATGCGTGCGAGATGGTCGAGATCACTTCGCCGGTGGATGCGAAGCGGCTTCTCTCAGAGGCGGACATCCTTCTTTTTGCCTACCCGATCTATGGCTCTGCACCGCCGATCCCGATGCGCAACTTCGTACATGGGTATGGGAAATTGCTTCGTGGGAAGAAAATTATCCTCGTCGAGACGCAGTATTTTTTCTCGGGTGACGGGACGGCCGCGCTCGGCAGGACGATAAAAAATTACGGCGGGGAAGTTATCGGCGCGGAGATGTTCGACATGCCAAACAACCTTGCCGACCTTTCGATCTTCCCCGTGAAAAACGGCGGGGAGATCGAAGAAAAAATTGCACGGGCGAGAAAGCGCGCGGATAAATTTGCCCAAAAAATTTTGAATGGAAGGGCGCACCGCCGCGGATTTAACGTTTTCTCCCACGCCGTCGGGTACTACAGCCAGCGCAAATTTTGGTGGAAGGGGGAGGTGGGCAAGCGAAATAAGCTCAAAATCGACCCCGCCGCGTGTGTCGGGCGCGGGCTGTGCGCGAATAGCTGCCCCGTGCAAAACATCGCCCTTAAAGATAAGAAAGCCACGCCCAAGGGAGAATGCGTCCTCTGCTACCGCTGCGTGAACCTCTGCCCGAAGAAGGCGATCACCCTGTTTGGCAAGGAGCCCCCGAAGGTCCAATACAAGGGACCGCCGGGAAGATGATGGCGAAAAATGTCCATACCATGTCCGTAGTCTGGATCAATTAACGCAATAAGAATATTGCCCCCAACTGTCTCACTTCGTTCGCCACCCGCCCCCGTAAACGGGGGCAGGTCAAAATGTAAAAATGAAAAAAAAGAACGGCTTCCGGGGAAGCCGTTCTTTTCGTATCTTTCGCTCTGATTATTCTTTGCCTGCCATCTTCTTGTAGCCGGCAATGCGCTGTTTGGAGCTCTCTTCCGTTTTCTTGAAGAGCTCTTCGGCGATCTCGGGCTGCGTCTTCTTGAGGGAGGCATAGCGGGTCTCGCCGAGGATGAATGCCTGATAGTCGCCCGTCGGGTCCTTGCTATCCAGCGTGAAGGGGTTTTCGCCCTTTTCGGCAAGTTCGGGGTTGTAGCGGTAGAGCTGCCAATAGCCGCAATCGACCGCGTTCTTCTCCTCGGACTGGGACTTCGTCATGTTGATGCCGTGGTTGATGCAGGGCGCATAGCAGATGATAAGCGACGGCCCATGGTATGCCTCGGCCTCTTTCAAAGCCTTGACGAGCTGTGCCTTATCCGCGCCCATCGCGCACTGTGCGACGTACACATAGCCGTAGGAAGCCGCGATCATGCCGAGGTCCTTCTTCTTGACGCGCTTGCC
>CANQCA010000031.1 GCA_947589585.1 uncultured Clostridia bacterium | reverse complement strand
GAAGTCGCCGCCGTGGCGGAAAACGGCGAGAAGGGGTTGGAGATGGCGAGAAGCCTTCGCCCCGACCTCATCATCGCCGACGTCCGCATGCCCGTGATGGACGGGTTGCAGATGGCGAAGACGCTCTTCGAAGAAGGGGCAGACCTCGCCGTCATCGTCTACAGCGGGTATAAGGATTTCGAGAACGCGCGGCGGGCGCTCGACAGCGGTGTCGCGGGCTTTCTTCTCAAGCCCATCGAGAGCGAGGAGCTCTTGCGGCGGGTGAGCGAAGTCATGGCGAAATTGCACGAAAAACGCCGGGACAGCCGCATGCTCGGGCAGTTCATCAGCAGCCTGCCCATCGTGCGGCGGGAGCAGTTCGAGAAACTTCTCTCGGGGGAAGAGGGCTTTGCGGCGGCGGAGCAGCTCGCCCTTCTCGGCGTCGAACTCCCCAAAGAGGGCACGCTCATCTACGTCTATACAAACGATCCCTACATTTCCGTCTTTCTTGCAAACGCACAGAAAGAGCTTTCGGGATACACAAGCGCCTGCGAAGTGTTCCCCGATAGGGCGGTGATGCTCACTTCCGCGCCCTGCAGCGTCGTGCGGAGAGAGATAGAGAAACTGCTCGATGCGGCCCTGAAGGATACCGACACCCGCTTTCCCGTTGCCGCCACCGCCTTCAACGGGGATATCTGCGGGGCCTACCGCACGGCAAAGGAGCTGAGCAAGAACACCATCTATACGGCGATCAACTGCGTGGTGACGGAGAGCGAAAACGGACGGCTCAAGAAGGTGGTCCGCGACGCCCTTTCCATCATCGAACGAGACTATGCGAAAAAACTCTCGGTGAAGACGGTCGCCGAAATGCTCTTCACCTCCGAGAGCCATCTCATGCACGAGTTCAAGGCAGAGCTCGGCAAGACCTTCAACGAGTGCCTCACCGAGTACAGAATGCTCAAGGCGCAGGAGCTGCTCCTCCTCGGGGATCTGCGCATCGGCGAGATCGCCTATGCCGTCGGGTATAACGACGTCAAATATTTCGGACAAGTTTTCAAAGATTTTCTCGGCTGTACGGCGAGCGAATGGCTGGAAAAGAAAATGCAATGAAGCTGAAACACATCTCCGCCAAATTCATCCTCTCCTTCGTGAGCATCCTGACCGCGGTCTTCTCCGTACTGATCGCGGTGTTTTATGTCGGCTTCCGCATCTCGATGAACGACTATATCCGCCGCAATTCCTTCTCCATGCAGGGGGAGCTCGATCTCGCCGTCACGGACGTCATCAACGAGAGCGCTTATCTCTACGGGCGCATCATGGGAAGCGCCAACGTGGAGCTTCTCCTTGCGATCGCGGATCCGGGGGCGGAGAGAGGGGAGAGGGAAGAGAATTTTTCCTCGCTCATGCGGCGGGCGGGCGTCGATCCCGAATACTTCGACGACGTCGAATTCCTCCTCGGCCCCGACCGCTTCTCTCTGCACGACAGCGCCGCCTACACCTCGGACGGCTATGCAGATCTCGAAAAGAGAAAGAACGACCTTCTCTATGTCGGGAACGTAAACAGAAGCCTCGTCCTCGGGATCTGTTCGAGCGGCGTCGTGAACGGCTTCGAGGGCATCCTGCTCTTCTATATGTCGGAGAGCAAGATCCGCGGAATGTGCAATCCCGTCTCGGGCGGGGAAGGGTATTCCTTTATCATGCGCTCGGACGGATATATCGTCTCGCACATCGACGAGACGCTCGTCGGGAAGGTCATCGTCGAGAGCGACGTCTACGAACCCGCCGCTTCCCCCACATACAAGACGCGGACGCTGGACGGCGTGAAGAGCATTGTCGTCACGGGGCGGGCGGAGACGCTCAATTCCCGCTACGGGTTCGACAGCTGTATCGTCAGCGTCCTCGACTATAACTACTATTTCGGCGAAATCGACACGACGCTCGCCGTCGTCCTCTGCGTCTCCTTTGCGATGCTCGTCGTCTCCGTCATTCTCGCCGTCATCAGGGCGAGGAAGATCTCGCGGCCCATCAAGCTGCTCAGCGAGAGCATCAGCGCGACTGCGGAACCGACGCACACCCATGCCTCCGTCCTTCCCGCGGGCGACGAGCTTACCCAGCTCGAACGCACATACGACGACATGATGGACAGGATCTACGACCTCGTGGAGAAGAACCGTGAGGATATGCAGCTCCAGAGAAGGCTGGAGCTCGAGAGCTTGCAGATGCAGATCAACCCGCACTTCCTCTACAATACTCTCGACGCCATCTCCTGGATGGCACGCATCAAGAAGCAGTCCGAGATCGACAGGCTCGTGATGAACCTCGCCCGCTTCTTCCGTCTCTTTTTGCACGGTGGGGATAAGTTCGTCAAAGTGTCCGACGAGATCGAGATGGTGAAGAGCTATCTCGAGATCGACGCCATCCGCCACCCGGGCAGGGTCACGGTCCATATCGATACGGAAGAGGAGATCGCCTCCGCGATGATCTTAAAACTCATCCTGCAGCCCATCATCGAAAACAGCCTCAAATACGCCTTCGACGGGGGCAGCGGGAACCTTTTCATCCGTGCCTTCGCCGAGGGGGAAGATATCATCTTCGAAGTGGAGGACGACGGCTGCGGTTTCGACGTCCCCGAAGACATCCTCGCGCGGCCCGCGGGCGTGGAGGGCGGCTACGGCCTCAAGAACGTCAACGAGCGCATCCATCTCCAATACGGCGACGGATACGGGCTTACGGTCACTTCGCAAAAGGGGAAGGGGACGTGCGTCAGGGCGCGGTTGAAAAAGCGATAAACTCCATAAAAAAACCGGCACCGCGGGGTGCCGATTTTTTCTGGTAATTCAATGGATATCGGTGCATTCCGTTTGCCCTTCGGCGGAAGAAGGGCCACCCATGTCCGCAGGAGGCAGGGACGGAAGCTCCTGTGCGTTCATCTTTTCCGCAAGGCGGTCGAGGCGCTTTTTGACGCTTTTTGCGGTACCCATGGCCGCGAAAAAGGCCATGACGGCGAGGACGGCCGAGACGGCCAGAAGCACACCGATGAGCAGGGCGAGGGTGCGGCTGTAGGGCGCCGTGCTCTCGAAGACGGTGAGCGAGAAGAGCCCGTCGTCCGCGGCGGCCTCGTATTTGAAATATCCGCTGTGCCCGCCCGAAAGCAGGTCCGCATGCGCCGCATTCCCGCCGTAGTCGAAGTATTCTTCCCCGAACGTGATGAACACCTCCGCTTCGCCGAACTGTTCCCGCTCGAGGAGAAGGTCGTAGAGGTTGGAGGGAAGCACATCGGCGAAGATATAGCCGACCGTCTCCCCGCCTTCTCCGCGCACCCTTTGGCAGCAGGTGACGACGCCCATCTTATCGGGATAGGAGACGTTCGCATAGATATCCGCGATATGCGCTGTGCGGAAGGAGATGAAGCTATCCGCTTCTCCTTCGAGGAAGGCGGAGATGCCCTCGCAGCCTTTCAGCTCTTCGAGAGAGGGGACGGCGGAGATGCCCGAGGAGGTATAGACCTTCCCGCCCGCCGAATAGGCGCAAACGCCGTTCATCTTGAGCGAATAATTGCAGGTGTTATCGAGCAGACTTGTAAGCGAAGCACCCCCGTCTTCTTCGAGTTCTCTGATGAGAATGCCGCTCTGCGAGAGGTTGTAGGTGGAGGCGGAGACGGAATTGATGTAGAGCTCGGAGGAATCGAGCGCGCGGACGACACGGCTCTGCCCGACGCTGACGAAGGCACTTTTCAGCGTCTTCGCGATCATGACGGCGGAGAGGACGTCCACGAAGAGGATGAGCGCGAGCGAGATGAGAAAGATGGGGAGAAAAATGTTGCGGGAGAGCTTTCGGAACATGCTCCGATTATACCACATAGCCCGCCCTTTTGCAAGAGGTGGGCAGTTTTCTCAACGTTTTTGCTGTTTTACCCTATTTATCTTACTTACTTGCTAATTTATAATGAGAATGAGAAAAAGTATCCGATAAGGAGGGAAAAATCATGAAAAAATGGCTGTGCGGGGCGATGTCCGTGCTGATGGGGAGCGCGCTCCTTCTGTCCTTTGCCGCCTGCGGCGGGGGAGACGGGAAGATCAAGGTGAGCATCGGGATGTGGCCCGACCCTACGCTCACGCAGGATATCGAGATGTACAGGCAGTGGGAGGCGGCCTTCGAGGCGGACTATCCCGAATACGACATCGTGGCGGACAGGTACGAATACAGTGCGGATACCATCACCGCCAAGGCAACTTCGCGTCAGCTTCCCACCGTCTTCCAGACCTATTTCACCGAGCCGCAGAAGCTCATCGACAACGGCTGGATCGCCGACATTACAGACGAACTCAACGAGCTGGGCTGGCTGGATAAGATGGATACGAACATGCGCGACGCCGTCTCCAAGGACGGCAGGTGCTACGGCGTCCCCCGCGACGGCTACGGCATGGGGCTGCTTCTGAACCTCTACATGCTCTACGACGTCGGCATCATCGACAAGAACGACGACGGCACCTATAAGCTCTACGACGACGAGGGGAAGCCCCTCTATCCCACCACCTTCGACGAGGTGCGCGAGGTCGCCGAAATCATCGTGGAGACCTATAAGGATACCAATACCTACGGCCTCGTTATCCTCTCGGCGAACAACAACGGTGGCTGGCAGTTCTGCAATATGGCATGGAACTTCGGCTGCGAGGCGATGCAGGTGAAGGGCGCAGACGGCAAATATACGGCCAATCTCAACGACGAGGGCGCCGTCAAGGCGCTCGAATGGATCCGGGGCATGGCGGTGGACGAGCTCATCTATCCCGACGCCTCGCTCACCTATGCGGATTGGTACGCCAAATTCGGCTCGAAGAACGTCGCCATGGCCTTCTGCGGGAGCGACAGCGTCATGCTCCCCGTGACCAACTTCAACTTCAACAAGGACGATATCGCCCTCGTGCCCATGCCCACGGGCGACGGTACGAGCCGCTATTCGCTCTACGGCGGCACCCCGTACGTCTTCCCGAGCTATGCCACGAAGGAACAGATCAAAGGCGCCCTTCTCTTCCTCAAATACATGGGCCGCTCCCCCGAAGCGGACAAGGATATCTCGATGGCGGCCATCGAAAAGGGCCATCAGACGGCGCAGGCAAAGGGCATGCCCATCATCCCGACCATCCGTCCGTGGACGAACGCGGATTATCTCGAGGCCGCAAACGCCCTCGATGAGAAGTATATCAACGTCCATCTCGAATATTACAACGACTTCTTCGATACGCTCGACGGGATGAAGCGCGCCGAGGAGCCCTACTACTGCCAGGATATGTATAAGCTTCTCGACGCGGCCATTCAGAACGTTCTCTCCAACAAGGGGACGGCGAACTGCAAGAGTCTCCTCGACACGGCGAACAACCAATTCCAGAAGGATTTCCTCAATAAAGTCAAATAAGGGGGACACTCATGAAAAAAGCGAACGCGCTTCCCGAGGACCGCTCCTCGCTCTCCTATAAGGCAAAGCGGCTCTTCAAGCGGAATTGGAGCGGCTGGCTTCTGATGCTCCCCGCACTCCTTCTCTTCCTCTTCTTTGTATGGGCACCGCTCGCGGAAAACGTGCTCCTCTCGTTCAGCGAGACGAAGGGGTTCGAGGCCGTCGGATTCAACAACTTCGCGAACTATGCGCAGGTCTTTCGGGACCCCATGTTCACGAAGGCCCTCGTCAATACCTTCAAATACATCTTTTGGTCCATCATCATCGGCTTTCTCGTGCCCATCGTGCTCGGGCTGCTCCTCAGCGAAGCGGTGCACTTCAAGTCCGTCTTCCGCCTCGGCATCTATTTCCCGTCCATCGTCTCGGGCATGGCGGTCGTCATCATGTGGTCGTATCTTTTCGACCCCAACCCCGGCGCGGTCTTGAACCAGCTCCTTACCGCCCTCGGCCTGCCCGTATCCACCTTCCTCTCCGATCCCGATCTCACCATCCCGCTCATCGTCGTCACGATGACATGGCGGGGAGCGGGGGGGACCGTCCTTGTGTATCTCTCGGCCCTGCAGAACATCGACAATTCGCAGTACGAGGCCGCGAGAATGGACGGCGCGGGGGCATTGGCCCGCATATGGCACGTCACCCTTCCCCACATCAGATCGACGATCCGCATGCTCTTCATCCTGCAGATCATCTCCGTCTTTCAGGTGTTCTATGAACCGCTCGTGATGACCTCGGGCGGCCCGGACGGGGCGAGCGTCTCCCTGCTTCTTCTCAGCTATCAATACGCTTTCCAATCCTTTGACGCGGGTGCGAGTGCGGCGACGGGCGTCATTCTCGCCGTTATCATCATCGCGCTCACGATCGTCTATCTGCGCCTCTCGAGGCCGAAGAAGAATACCGTCTCGCGGAAATGGAGGAAATATGCAAAGAAGACTGCGCAGTAAAACGAGCGGGATCCTGACCGCAGCAGACTATAAGAAGCCGGGGTTCCGCATCGTCTATTCCCTCATCCTTCTCATTCTCTTCGTCGCCGTTCTCACAGCGCTCATTCCCGTTCTGTGGCTGTTCATCTCTTCCTTCAAGGAGGCGGGGGAGCTCACGGCGATGCCCTATCACCTCTTCCCGGAGGTGTTCGATCTCGGCAAGCTCGCCGAGGTATGGAACATGCTCGATTTCTGGAAGTACTTCCTCAACACGATCATCGTCGTGGTGGGGGCGGTGATCTGCTCCGTCGTGTTCAACGGCCTGCTCGCCTATGTGTTCGCGATCGTAAAGCCGAAGGGATATAAGATCATGTTCGGCCTCGTCATGGGGAGCTACATGATCCCCGCTCTTCTTTCCATCGTGCCCCTCTACAGGGAGATCATCGACTTCGGGCTCATCAATTCCTATGTCCCGCTCTGGTTCATGTTCGGTGCGAACGCCTACTACGTGATCATGTTCAAGAACTACTTCGAATCTCTCCCCAAGGCGCTCTTCGAGGCGGCGGAGATGGATAGGTGCGGGAAACTGAAGACCTTCTTCCGCATCGTCGTCCCGATGTCGCGGCCCATCATCGGCGTCGTGGCCATCTTCACGATGACGGCGGCATGGTCGGATTTCCTGCTTCCCTATCTCGTCCTCAACGACGACAGCATGATGACCGTCATGGTGAAGATCTACAATCTGCAGGCCACGATGGGCACGGTGCAGGGGTTCGGTCCCGATAAGCTTTTGATGCTGCTCACCATCTCCATCATCCCGCAGATCTTCATCTTTGCCCTCTTCCAAAAACAGATCACGGGCAGTGCGGCGGCGGGTGCCGTCAAGGAGTAAGCTATGGGAAAAAAGGCGGATAAATACATCGAAACACATGCATGGAGCATCGTCGAGCGGGGCTTCCATAAAGAGAAGAACGCCGTCTCGGAATCGCTTTTCAGCATCGGAAACGAATATTGCGGGCTTCGCGGTTATGCGGAGGAGGGCGCTGCGGCGCCCTCTTTGCAGGGTTGCTATTTCAACGGCGTCTATGAGTGGTCGGAAAAGGAGACGGAGACCGCCTACAAGGGCATCATACGCCGCGGGCACTACATGGTAAACGCCGCCGACCCGATCAAAACGGAGATCTTCCTCGACGGCGAGAAGCCGGACATCGGCGAAAGCGACCTTCTCTTTTTTGAGCGGAAGCTGGATATGCGATCGGGCCTCTTTACCCGCTCCTATGCCATAAAAACGGGGGGAAAGGAGGTCAGGCTCACCTTCTCCCGCTTCCTCTCGATGACGGACACGCGCAGCCTCTACCAGCGCATCGAGGTAGAGAGCAGTGCGCCCGTCTCCCTCGGGATGTATCTCGGGATCGACTTTGCTACGAAGCATTGGGGAAGAGCGGGCAGATGGCAGAAGGTTTTTTCGCACGCGGAAGGGACTGCGGCGCAGATCGTCGGCAAAACGCAGTCCACGGGGCAATTCCTCGCCTGCGGGCAGGAGCTCTCTTTTTCGGGCGGAGCATACACCCTTGCGGCCGAGGAGGGCGCCCTCTCGGCGGGGAGCCGCATCCTTGCAAACGTGGAAAAAAAGTTCACCGCCACCAAGCGCGTCGCATGCTATGCGGATAAGACGGGCGAATCGGGGGGTACCATGCCCGAGGTCGCCCCGCAGAAAAGCTTCGAAGAGGCCCTCGCGGAGAACGTCCGTTACTACGATAAATTCTGGGCGGAGCGCGACATTGCGATCGAGGGCGACGAGGAAAATCAGCAGGGGATCCGCTTTTGCATCTTTCAGCTAGGCCAGACCTACCACGGCGCATTTCCGACGGACAACATCGGTGCGAAGGGACTCACGGGGGAGGCCTACAGCGGCCATGCCTTTTGGGATACCGAGACCTATTGCCTTCCCTACTATCTCTTCAACGACCCCGCCGCCGCGCGCGATCTTCTCCTCTTCCGCTACCACACCTTGGCACAAGCCAAAGAGCGGGCCAAGATGCTCGACTGCAAGGGGGCATGCTATCCCATTGCCACCCTCAACGGGCATGAGGCATGCGATCTTTGGCAACATGCAAGTCTGCAATTTCAACCCTCGACGGGCGTCGCCTACGGCATACGGCACTATGTGAACGTGACGGGGGACGAGGAGTTTCTCATAGGCTACGGCATGGAGATGCTGCTCGAGATCTCCCGCTTTCTCCTCTCCCGCGGGGAATACGGCGCGGACGGGCGGTTCGGCTACTTCTGCGTCATGGGCCCCGACGAGTTCCAGATGATGGTCAACCATAACTGCTACACCAACTACATGGCGAAAAAGACCTTCGAGTACACCGTCGAATGTTTTGAAAAATACGGCGGTCGCGTGCATCTCGGCTTGAAGGAAGGGGAACTTGCCGCCTTCTCCGCCTGCGCCGAGAGGATGTATATCCCCTACGACGGGGAGAGAGCGCTCTTCGAACAGCACGACGGGTTCTTCCGTCTGCCCCATATCGAGGTGAAGGATATTCCCGCGGAGGATTTCCCCCTCTACCACCATTGGAGCTACGACAGGATCTATCGCAACGATATGATCAAACAGCCCGACGTTCTCATGCTCATGCTTCTCCATTCCGCCGACTTTACGATGGAGCAGAAGCGGGCGAATTACGAATACTATGAGCCGCGTTGCATCCACGAGTCCTCGCTCTCGCCCTCCGTGCATTCCATCCTCGCGAGTGAGCTGAAAAAAGAGGACGAGGCCTTGAAGTTTTTCGGCTTTGCCGCCCGTCTCGATCTCGACGACTATAACCGCAATACCTCGGAAGGGCTGCACACGACCTCCATAGCCGCAGCATGGCTGAATATCGTCTACGGCTTCGGCGGGGTAAGGAGCGACGGCACCGGCCTCGTCATTTCGCCCTCCATTCCCTCCATCTGGCAGCGGTATGCCTTCCGCTTGAAGTACAAGGGGCGCACGGTCCTCGTGGACGTGCGGAAGGGGAGGGCGGTCATTACCGTCGAGGGGGAAGAGATCCGCGCGATCGTCTGCGGAAGGGAAGAGATCCTTGTCGGAACGCGGGAGTTTATACTATGAAATCTTTGAAAGAGAACGGCTTTTCCGCGGACAAGATCGTGGAAAACGGCAATAAATTTCTCATCGGGAACGGCTATCTCGGCTACCGTGGGACGCTCGACGAATTTACCGCCAAGGAGTGCGTCGGGCTGAACATCGCGGGTCTCTACGACGGGGTGAAGGGCAAATGGCGGGAGACCGTCAATGCCTTCAACCCCTTCTTTTGCGTGATTTCCTTAAATGGAGTGCCCCTTGATGTGCGGGGGAAGGAGATGCTCTCCCATGAAGCGGAGCTCGATCTCGAAAGGGGGCTTTTTCGCCGCGAGACGAAATTTCTCGTCGGGAAGGCGCACGTCACCCTCTCCTCAGAGCGCTTCGTGAGTGCCGTCGAAGAGGATCTTCTCTGTTCACGCACACGCCTTACCTCGGACATGGATGCCACGTTTTTCGTCAAAGCGGGCGTCGATCCCGATATCTGGGACCTCAACGGGCCGCATTTTACAGACGTGGAGAGCAGGATTTCCGGCTCCTGCGTCGAGGTGAAGGGCAGGACACAGGAGCTCGGCATCCCCGTCCGCGTCGCCTGCGCGCTTTCGCACTCCCTGCAGAATTTTCACGGCGGGCTGGGGGAATTCTCCGTCCGGCTGAAGGCGGGGGAGACGTTCACCTTCGACCGTATTGCCCGCGTCCTCGTTGGGGAGAAAGTGTTCTCCGCATGCAGCTACGAGCGTGCGTACAAGGCACATACGGAGGAATGGGCGCGGCTTTGGCTGCTTGCAAGGCTGGATGCGAGGGGGGATGCGCGCGCGCAGTTCGCCCTCGATTACAGCATCTATCATCTCCTCATCCTCGCCCCCAAGGGGAGGTATTCCATCGCCGCCCGCGGGCTTTCGGGGCAGACATATAAGGGAGCCGTCTTCTGGGATACGGAGATCTTCCTCCTTCCCTTTTATATGGAGGTCTTGCCCGCATGTGCAAGGCGGCTCATCGAGTACCGCATCGACACCCTTCCCGCGGCGAGGAAGAAGGCGCAGGACTACGGTTTTGGCGGTGCGTTCTATGCGTGGGAGAGCCAAAACGGCTACGACGCCTGTTCGGATTTCAACGTCACCGACGTCTTCACCCACAGGCCCGTCCGCACCTATTTCAAGGAGAAGCAGATCCATATCTCGGCAGACGTCGCCTATGCCATTCTGCGCTATTACGAGAGGACAAATGATGACGCACTCATGCTCGGCGGCGGGCTGGAGACAGTTCTCTCCTGCGCCGAATTTGCCCGCACTTACAGCTATTACAACCACATCAAGGGTCGCTATGAGCTGTTGGACGTCATCGGCCCCGACGAATACCACGAGCGCGTGAACAACAACGCCTACACCAATTACATGTTCTTCTTCACGGCCAAAGAGGGGCTTGCGCTCGCGGAAAAGTTTGCAAAGAAGTATCCCGCCCGCTTCGAAGAGCTGCTCTTAAGTCTTCCCGAAGGAATTTTGCAAAACCTCAGGGAGTGGACGGAGAAGCTGTATCTTCCCAAGCCGGATGCGGAGGGGGTCATTGAGCAGTTCGACGGCTATTTCCGCCTCGAGGACGTGAGCGTGGAAAAGGTGCGCTCGCGGCTGTGCCATCCCAACGAATATTGGGGCGGAAGCGGGGGTGTGGCGACTGCGACGCGGGTCATCAAGCAGGCCGACGTCATCATGCTCTTCAACCTCTATCCCGACAAATTTTCTGCAAAACTGCGGCGGGCGAATTACGATTTCTACCTGCCCTATACCGAACATGGGTCCTCGCTTTCGCGTTGCAGCTATGCGATCGCGGCTTGTGGCATCGGCCGGCGGGAGGAAGCCTATGCGGCCCTTTTGGAGAGCGCGGAGATCGATCTTAAGGGCGGCGGCAAGCAGTGGGCGGGGGAGGTCTATATCGGCGGGACGCACCCTGCGGCGAGCGGCGGGGCGTGGATCGCGGCCACCCACGGGCTCGGATACGGAAGAAAGGGGGATCTCGCATGAAATTTCAGGGTATCATCTTTGATTTGGACGGGGTCATCTGCTCCACCGACGAGTTTCACTTTTTGGCATGGAAACAGCTCGCGGAGAGCATCGGAATCACAAATTTCACGCGGGCGGACGGCGATCTGCAGCGCGGCGTCTCGCGCATGGAGAGCCTCGGGATCCTTTTAAGGAAGAGTGAAAGAAAGTTCTCCGAGGAAGAAAAGATCGCGCTCGCCGAGCAGAAAAACAACATTTACAGGCAAATGCTGGGTACCATGTCTGAGACAGACCTCTCGGAAAACGTTCGGACTACCCTCTTCGCATTGAAGAAAAGCGGAAAAAAACTTGCCGTCGGCTCTTCGAGCAAGAACACGAAATATATTTTGGAACGGCTCGGCCTCGGCGACTTTTTCGACGCCGTTGTGGACGGGAACATGATCTCCCGCGGCAAGCCCGACCCCGAGGTCTTTCTGAAGGCCGCCGAACTTTTGGGCCTTCCTCCCGATGACTGCCTCGTTGTCGAGGATGCCACGGCGGGCATCCGTGCGGCCCGTGCGGGCGGGTTCGAAGCGGCAGGCCTCGGCGACGCCGCAGCCTTCGGAATGACCGCCTATCCGCTCACCGCCCTCTCCGATCTTCTCACGATCGTAAGCTGATCTACTCCCTTTCCATATCAAAAAACGGTCCATGCGGGCCGTTTTTTGATATGGAAAAGATACATATACCTTTTTCTCCTTATTTTTTTTCGTTGCGTCGCAGCG
Source organism: uncultured Clostridia bacterium (assembly GCA_947589585.1). Taxonomy (GTDB): domain Bacteria; phylum Bacillota; class Clostridia; order Christensenellales; family Borkfalkiaceae; genus Gallimonas. Next base: position 2,231 of record CANQCA010000031.1, on the reverse strand, counting down.
GTCGCACTGCATCCCCAAAGGGAAGCCCCCGGGCACAATTCTTGCGTTTTTGATCTATCGATGTCATTCAAATGATAGGATATCTCTTTGATAGGGGCATGTATATCCGCGAAAAAAACGAGAGATGAAATGAATATATACATTTTTTGCTGTGCGGGAAGAAAGTATGAAAAAATCAATTTTTTGAAAATTTTTTCATAAAACGGCCTATATTTTGTTGACAAGAAAGGGTGCGAGTGATATTATATAAAGTATAAATCTCGCATAAATAGATTTTTTATGAGTATTTTATGCAATCTAACAAAATTTGTGAGAAATTCACAAGGAGGTGTAAACATGAAACATAGGAAACTGACCGCGGCGCTCTTCTGTGCGTCAGCCATGGCGATGGGAGCGGGCCTTCTCGCAGCGTGCGGGGTGGAGCCCATCCATGAATGGAAGTGGCAGTCGAATGCCGAGGAGCATTGGCAGATGTGCGAGGAGGATTCGGCGGAGAAAGAGGGCAGCCGCGGGCCGCACGTCGATGCCGACGAGGACGGCAAGTGCGATACCTGCGAGCGCGCCATGACCCCAGAACATACCCATGAGTGGAAGTGGCAGTCGGATGCCGAGGCGCATTGGCAGATGTGCGAGGAGGATTCGACGGAGAAAGAGGGCAGCCGCGGGACGCACATTGATGAGGACGATGACGGCGAGTGCGATACCTGCGGGCGCGAACTTCCTTCCCATGGACAGACGGAAGACCTGTTCTCCGCCGACTATATCGGCACGTGGGAGTTCAAACAGGGCGGCGAGGTATTGGAAACGCTCAAAATCGAGGCGAACGCCCTCAAATGGGGCGGCACCGCCATCACGGTCACGAAGGCGACCGGCGAAACGGGCTATACATTTACGGCGGATGATATCGATTCTTCCTTTGTTCTTTCTTCGGATCATTACGCCCTTCTGCTCACCTCGGGCGGCACGGATAGCTCCACCATAACAATGTTGAGGAGCAACTTTGACCCGATTGTGGACCCCGGGTTTATTTCCGCGCCCACGGGCTACACGGGCAATTGGGCTTCGATCAGCGGCGATAAGCTCAGCTTCGGTTCGGGCAACGAAGAGGGGGAGATGTATCTCAACGACAACCCCATCACCATTCTCACCCTTGCAGAGGACGGGAGCCACGCAACTGCGCTCATCCCGCAGAATAACACCTACTGGTGGGCAGAGATCTACTTCGACACGACGGAGATCTCCATGAATATCGCGGGTGCGGGAATGGATACCCTTACCTTTACTCCGGCGCCCGTGGAGGAGGAGATCGAATTTCCTCTCGAAATTAGGGGGGATTGGACGGAGATCGGCGGCGAGCGGATCATCTCCATTACAAGGAGAGCCCTTACCTTCAATGATGAGGACGTGACGGCCACGGCCGTTGTGGAGTATATGACGGTCTACTTTGCGACGGAGGACGGCGAGTCATATGAGCTCAACATTACTTCGGACTACAATGTGCTGTACGTGACGAAGGACGAGGAGACAAAGAAGACGCTCTTCCTCAACGATACAGCGCCCTCGCTCAAACTTGCCGGGGCGGACGCGTTGAAGGGCAAGACGTTTACGCCCGCTTCCGCTGCCAACACCTTGGGCGATCTCGCCGTTGCAACGGACGGCACCCTCACGCTGGGCAGCAAGGCGACGCAGGTCCTTTCCACAACATATGATGACGAAACCTCAGCGCTGACGGCGTTCACCTTCATCTGCGACGGAATGTGGTACCGCGCGATAGTTGAGGACGCAATCACCCTTACCGACCTCAACAACAAGACATATAAATTCGACGGCGCCGAACTCACCGACCTTTCTGCCTATGCGGGCACGTGGAAGGCATTCTTCACCGCGACCGCGACGCCGAATGATATCACCATCACCATCACTGCGACCGAATTTAATTACAACGGCGCAGTGAAGAAGTGCTATCAGGCTCTCGACGGCTCGATCTATTATAAGGATGGGGCATTCCAGACGCATTTCGGCTTCCTCGACGAGGAAAAAACCATTTTCTATATCGGGATTGGCGCGGGCTGGTTCTTCAATGCGACCGGCACGATACCCACGGTGGAGAATATCCCCGCGGCGTTCCAAGGCAAATGGACCAGCGATAACTACTTTGGGCTTGAGATCGACGCTTCCACGATCGTCGTCAACGGCAAGGCCTATACGCCGTTTGCCGTGACGGGCGAAGC
>CANQCA010000030.1 GCA_947589585.1 uncultured Clostridia bacterium | reverse complement strand
TGCACGGACATGGGTACGTGCGTGATCATCTCGTCGTAAATGAATTCATCGCGTTCGGTGAGCATGACGTTGCCGTTCAGGGCGAGCACCCGCCCGAACTCGGGGGTGTCGAAGATATCGATCTGCTGAAAGTCGCTCCTCTCGGAGTAAAGGTGGCGGTCCACCCTGATAGAGTGCTTGACGTCGGGTGCGTGAAATTCGCTGAACCATAGCTCCATGGCGTTTTCTCCTTAGGCAAGAACGTTGATATTGCGCACGCTCAGATCCTCCGAGCCCGTGAGCGAACAGCCCTTTGCGCGGGCGTATTCGATGTAGTCGAGAATGTCCTTCGTGATGCGCTCGCCCGGCGCCAGAATGGGGATCCCCGGGGGATAGCACATGACGAATTCGCTCGAGACTTCGCCGATGCTCTCGGCGAGGGGGACGCTCTTCTTTTTTGCGTAGAAGGCCTCCTGCGGGCTCATGACGACGACGGGGTCGATATATTCTTCGCTCAAGAGCCCCTTGCTGTCCTTTTGATAGCGGCGGCGGATCTCGGCAAGGGCGCTCACGAGGCGTTCGAGCTCCTGCGGCCGATCGCCCATGGAAAGATAGGCGAGGATGTTGCCGATATCGCCGAATTCGATCTGGATGCCGTATTCGTCGCGGAGAATATCGTAGACCTCGATGCCCGCAAGGCCGATATCGCGGGTGTGGACGGAGAGCTTCGTCGGGTCGAAATCATAGATGCTGTCGCCGTTGTTGAGTTCCTTCCCGAAGGCATAGTAGCCGCCGATCGCATTGATCTCTTCGCGGGCATAATCGGCCATGGCGACGACGCGTGCAAAGACCTGTTTCCCCCGAAGGGCGAGGTTGCGCCGCGAGATATCGAGGCTGGACATTAAAAGATAGCTCCCCGAGGTCGTCTGCGTGAGATTGATGATCTGGCGCACATATCCCTCGTTGACGTTGGGGCCCGTGAGAAGAAGACTGGACTGGGTGAGACTTCCGCCGCTCTTGTGCATGGAGACGGCGGCCATATCCGCGCCCGCGGCCATGGCGGAGATGGGCATGCCCTCTCCGAAGTAGAAGTGCGTGCCGTGCGCTTCGTCCGCAAGGCAGTACATGCCCGCCTCATGCGCCATTTTGACGATCGCGGCAAGGTCGCTGCACACGCCGTAGTAGGTGGGATTGTTGACGAGAACGGCGACGGCGTCGGGATTTTTGCGAATGGCCTCTTCCACCTTCTCCCGCTTCATGCCGAGGGAAATACCAAGCTCCGCATGCACCTCGGGATTGACATAGACGGGCACTGCCCCGCACAGAACGAGGGCGTTGATGACGCTCTTGTGCACGTTACGGGGCATGATGATCTTATCCCCGCGCTTGCAGACGGTGAGCACCATCGTCTGCACCGAGCTCGTCGTCCCGCCCACCATGAGGAAGGCGTGTGCTGCGCCGAACGCGTCCGCGGCCAGCCGCTCCGCTTCCCCGATGACGGAGACGGGGTGGCAGAGGTTATCGAGGGGCTTCATGCTGTTCACGTCGATGGAGACGCATTTTTCCCCCAAAAAGGCCGTGAGCTCGGGGTTGCCCTTGCCGTGTTTGTGGCCGGGTACATCGAAGGGGACGACGCGCATCTCTCGGAAGGTATTCAAGGCCTCGTAGATGGGGGCCTTTGTTTGATCGGGTTTTTTCATTTGCTGCTCCAATTTTCTCCCTCCGATAAAAAACAAGCTGTGCACCTGTGCACGGCTTGCGTTGAAAAGGGTATCTCCCCCGGCAGCGTTCTGCCTGAGATAGGTTTTTTAGAGTCGAAAGCAAAAATACTTTTACACTCTTATTGACCTTTCACAAGTCCGCACACACGATGCGATTGCGGTTATAAAGTAACCAACTTATAAAATTCGAGATTTATCTCGATCAATAAGGCGAAAGATCCGCCGATCGGCAGTGGACCCGGCTGTCCGTATGGCCTTGCCTCCCGTGGGGAGTGGTCCGAAAGACTCTCTCGGAAAGAGCGTAAAAGTTCTATCCGACTAATATATTAAACAAATCCGCGCGCATTGTCAATCGTTTTTGAAATTTATTTTGAAATACGAAGCCCTTGGGTCAGCGCGTCGTTCTGAGCGATAGTGACAATACGACTGTCCGCGAAAGCAATTCCCCGAAGAATCCCCTCATACGCAGTCCGCAAGCCCTACCCCTTAGAAAGGGGGAGGGTGTCGCGTTAGCGACGGGTGGGGGTTCATTCCAATCATGTCGTACACGACGCCCCCATTCGTCACGGCCAAGGGCGGCCGTGCCACCTTCCCCCCCTGAGGGGTAAGGCTTATTATCGCACGCCCTTTTTACGCAGCGCTTGACAGGGGCAAGAGAATGTGATACAATACCCAAAGAGCATACGGCGCGAAAATACAAAACCGAAGGCCGTACCTCGGACATGGGTGCCACAAAATTCGTCTATATAGATAATTTTCAAAAAATAAGGAGTACAAGCATGGAAAATTATCCCAATCTTTTTCTCTTCGACCACCCTCTCATCAAGCACAAGGTCTCCATTCTCCGCGATAAAAATACGGGCATGAAGGAGTTCCGCGAACTCATCGAGGAGATCACGACGATCATGACCTACGAGAGCATGCGCGACGTGGAGCTTATGCCCGTCGAGGTGGAAACTCCCCTCGAGCGGACGGTGCAATGGCGTATTCCCGAGGAGAGCGTCGCCATCGTGCCCATCCTTCGGGCGGGGCTGGGGATGGTGAACGGCGTACACAAGGTCTTCCCCACGGCGCGTGTCGGGCACATCGGCATGTATCGCGACGAGAAGACGCTGCAGCCCTGCGAATACTACTTAAAACTTCCCGACGGCATCGAAGATAAGACCGTGTTTTTGGTGGATCCCATGCTCGCGACGGGGGGCTCCGCGTGCGACGCCCTCACCGCCCTCAAAAAGCGGGGCGCAAAGCATATCAAGTTCATGGCGATCATCGCCGCGCCGCAAGGGGTGGAAACGGTCGCGAAGGCGCACCCCGATGTGAAGATCTACGTCTCCACTTTGGACAGAGAGCTCAATGATTGCGGCTATATCCTGCCCGGTTTGGGCGACGCCGGCGACAGGCTATTCGGTACAAAGTAAAAAAAACGGGCGAAGGCCCGTTTTTTACTTTGTTTTTTGCGAAACGCGTATAAGCTACGCAATACTGCGTCGTGTTGGATGAGGGGATAAAGCTGCCCCCTTTGAAGGGGGCGGCTCCGCCGATAGGCGGTGGTGGGGGTTGAATAGGGGAAGCCCCCACCTGTCTCACTTCGCTCGTCACCCGCCCCCGTAAACGGGGGCAGGTCATCGCCTGTTCCGCAGGGGAATGGTCTCACACCTTATTCACAATGCCCGAGAACAAAGTGGTATCGTAGCGGTCGGTGAGAATGAAGACGAACGCGCGGTCAACGAGGAAATCTTCATATACATCCTCGTATACAGGGGGCATGGCGGTCGCCTCATCCATCATAACGGTGACGGCGGCCCCCTCGACGCCCGTCTTATCCACATTGAGCTTGGTCACATGCTGCACCGCACTGCAATAGGCACCCACATCCGTCATCGCCGTAAGGTCGCATGCCGAGGGGGAGAAGAGGGCTTCGATCCCGAAGGCTTCCTCGAGAAGGGGAACGACGTCCTCGTCGTACTCGGCGGTGAACTCGGGGAAGATGCAGCGCGTATGATAGCGGATATCGTTCGCCTCGTCGATGCCATTGTACTCGGTGATGGCGTTGACCTCGGCGAGCACGTCCTCCGTGCAGAGCTCCTTTGCGGTGTAGCCGTCCTTGGGGAGGATGAATTTGAGCTTGTAGCCGTTCGCGGTCGAGGTGAAAAAGTGGGTATAGCGGTCGGTTTCGACCTTCCGCCCGACGCTGAAGTCGCCTTCGAGAAGTTTCTCGTCGGTCGTGCTGCCGTCGGCGTTGCGGAAGGCATGATTCTCCTTTGTGAAGCCGAGATCGGCGCCGAAGGTGTTCCACACGTCTTTGAGATACAGGGTATTGATGAGGGCGAAGACGGTCTGATCGGAAAGGGCGAAGTTTTGGTCGATGAGCCCGCGCGTCTGCTCTTTCACAAAGTCGCGGACGGCCTTGTTTGCCGCCTGATTATCGAGGCTGAAGTCGGCGGAATAGCTCGTGCAATAAAAGTCATTTGCGAGGATATCGAGACAATCCTGCTTGGCGGGGACTGTCTTATCCACCCACACGGAGTTGGAAAGGTCCACGCACCCGATGAGCTTGTTCCCTTCGTACTCGCCCGTGCGGTATTCCGCCTCGAGGGAGCGGTAGAGGGCGGAATAGTCGCTGCGAAGGCTTCCCTCGTCGGTGTTCAGGGCGGCGAGGAGCTCTTCCTTCGTTTCGCCCGCAGCGGTTTGCGCGGCGAGGGAGAGCGCCATATAAACGGAAAGCGGCGAGACGGCGAAGTTGCCGCCCTTCGTGTAAGCCGCGCTTACAGCCCCCGTGAACGCCGCGGCGAAGCTCTCCGCACTCTCCTTCAGGGAGATAAATTCCGCCGATTGCCGCTCCGCATAGGTAAGGGGAGAAATTTTCCCGCGGAAACGCGCAAGCATGTTTGCGCCGTCCACCTCCTGCCCGCCGATATCGCCGCTATTTTCGTTGGGATCGCCGCCCGGGATCTTAGGCGAGACGCCGCATGCGGAAGCACAGAGGAGCAACCCCGCAAGGGGAATGGAAGTGAGCGCGAGAAAGAGTTTTTTCATGATTTTCCTCCGAAACATATTCTATACTATAGACGAAAGAGGGAAGATTTTTACTCACCCGAAAAAAGAATTATTTTTTGCGTTTTTTGTGTTTTACGAACCATATGACGAAAACGGTGGCACCCATGCCCGCGATAAGCCCACCGCAAACGACGCCGATCGCCCATGCTGGAAAGGCTTTTTCGGGCTGCTTTCCGCCGCTCTCGCCGGGGAGCTCTTCTCCGCCCGAAGCACCTTCATCGGGCCCCGAGGGATTTTCCGCGGGGAGCGCCGTCCATTTCGCATAGAGGGACAGATCGCCCGCAACCGTCCCCTGCGCCCTCTGCGTGAAGGCGGCGTCGAGGTACCAGCCTTCGAACGCAAACCCTTCGCGCGCCGCAGGCTCCTCAAGCGGAAGGGGATCGCCCGCGCTTGCAAGCGTTTTGGAGAGGACGCTGCCGTCCGCATCGAGGCGGGTGACGGTGCAGAAGGCATCCTCCGCCGTAAGGAGTCCGCTCGCCGTGAGCTCTTCGTATGCGGCAGTCTGCGCCTCAAAGGATAGGCCGAGCCCGATCGCCGCCTGCATGAAGGCACGTCCGAAATCGTGGAAGGTAGCGTCGCTTTCGAGCTTGCACAGCGTTTGATACCACAGCTTTCCGATGCGCTCGCGGGTGAAATAAGCGGGCATCCGCTTGTAGAGGCGGTATTGCATGTTCGTCGCGATGGTGCTGTTGAAGTGCACGCCGCCCGCATCACAATTTCCGTGGGCAGAGTGGCTTCCCTCAAGGTGGCATTCGGGGAAGGCGTCCTGCACCGTCGTCGCATACTCTGCGGAGGGGGCTTTCATGGAACGCACGGCGGGGCTGCCCGCGGGAACGCCGTCCTCGCCCATCTCCCAGAATGCATCCTCGGCGGGGTCGTGCCCCTCGACGAGGGCGCCGAAGATATCCGAGATGCTTTCGTTGAGCGCGCCCGCCGCATTCTCATGCCCGAGACCGGAGAGGAAGGACGTGATCCCGTGTTGGTATTCGTGGGCAAGGATATCCACCGCCCTTCCCTGCTCGAAGAGGGGGCCTTCCGCATCCCCGTCGCCGACGATGATATAGGCCGTCTTCGCTTCCTCATCATAGCCGAAGGAAGCGTTCTGGCGGTTCCCGCCCGCATTGTAGTGGGGGTAGATATAGATGGGGATCTCCCCGCGTTCGTCCGCATTTCCCCAAACCTCGTCGTTTGCGCCGTCGATGCCGCGGATATCCGCCCCGATGTTTGCCTCGGTGTAGAAATCGTATGCCTTGACGATACTCAAAAAGACGGAGACGGCCGTTCTGTCGAAGCCGTCCTCGAAGGGGGAAGAGTAGACGCTCTTGCTTGACCAATTCGTGTAGGCGATGATATTTCGCTTGTAGTCGGCGAGATAGTAGGTGCCGCGGGTGGGATCGGAAGGGCTCGCCACAAAGTCGATCTCCGCTTCGACGGTCTCGCCCCGAAGATCCACAAGGTGCGCTACGGCGCATTGGTGGCCGGCGGCAAGGGTGCAGACGGGCGACGTCTTCGGCAAAATTTGCGCCGCAAAGAGGCCGGAAAGCAGCAGACAGGCCGCGGCGGGCAGGATGGATTTTTTCATGGGTTCCTCGCGAAGGGTCCTTTCCGGACCCCCGATCCGATTATACCATTTATGGGGGAGGATGTCCATTAAAATGCAACAGGACGGGGAAAATCTCTTTTTTTTGCCCGCGTTTTCGGGAAAGAAAAGGGGCGCTTTGAAAATTTCCCGTTATGGGTTGCGAAATTTCACGCACGCGTTTATAATAGATGCAGGAAGGCGCACGGACGGGGCGCCGACACAAAAGAGGGGACGGCCATGGAGAAGTGCGTGGAAGAGAAAAAGCGGCGTTTGCCGCGCATCAATTTTCGCATCCTCGTCTTTTGCGCGTTCGGACTTGTCTTCGGGATCTTTCTCTGTTTCCGCATCACGCTGGGGAGCGTCCGGCCCTCCGATTTTTTGTTTTGTCTCATCTTTTTGGGCTTTGCACTCTTCCCGCTCTCCTTGAGAAGGGTAAGTCTTCTTCTCGGACTTACGCTCCTTTTCGGCGGGATCGGGGCGGGCACCGCCCGTCTCTACACGAAGCGCTATTTGAGCGGTCCCGAAGAGGGGACGTACTTCGTCGCGGGAACGGTCGCCTCCTTCACGGTGGAAAACGGCCGCAGCTACGTGCTCCTCGAGAGCGTCTCCTTCGACGGGGCTTCCGTGGGCGGAAAGTTCTCGGTAACAGTGGATTCCGAGCTCGTCCGCGCGGGTGATATTCTGGCCTTTGAAGCGAAGGTGAAGCGTTACGACCTACCCATGTCCGAGGATAGCCGCGCGCTTTATCATTTTTATCGCGATATCCGCTACACCTGCGCGGATATTTCGTTTGAGAAAACGGGCACGAGCGGCAACTTTCTTCTCCGCATTTCATCCGCCCTCTACGATCGGCTGGACGGGCACATGGGGAGCGAAGAGGCGCAGATCGCCTATGCCCTTCTCACGGGCAATTCGGGCGGGATGGACGAGGGGCTCCTCGATGAAGTGCGGACGGGCGGCATCGCGCACATCTTCGCCGTCTCGGGCCTGCACATCGGCATCCTGTTCGGCGCGGTGCTCCTTCTCTTCAGAAAGAAGCGTTGGGGCGTCTTCCCCGCGATCGCCGTCATCCTCTTCTACAGCGCCCTGTGCGCCTTCACCGTCTCCTCGGTGCGCGCCGTCGTCATGTGCGCAGTCCTCGGGGCCTATCGGGCATATGGGCGGAAGTACGACTTCCTGCAATCTATCTCCCTCGCCGCCATCGTGGTGCTCCTCATCGACCCCGCCGACTTCCTCTCCGTCGGGTTCCGTCTCTCCTTCGGGGCGTGTTTGGGCCTCGCCCTCTTTTCGGGAAGCCTTTCCCGTCTTTTTGCAAAGATCCCGCACCTGCCCCGTTTTCTCACATCCTATCTCTCCGCCAATCTCGCCGTACAGCTCTTTACCCTTCCCATCCTCTGGGAAGCGTTCGGCTTCTTCTCCGTCTGGGGATTCGTGCTCAACCTCTTCCTCATACCCCTCCTTCCCGTATTTTTCCTGACGGTATTGATCTTTTCCGTGCTCGCCCTCATCATTCCGCCCGCGGCGGGCTTCTTTCTCGTCCTGCCGAGGGGGCTTTTATCCCTCTTTCTTCTGGTCATCTCGGCGGGGGACTTCAGCTTTGTGCTCACGGGCCTCTCGCTCGGGGCGGGCGGAACGGCCTATCTAATCGCCTCGCTCATCCTCTCGGAGCGTTTCCGCCTGCGCACCGTTCCGCGCCTCGGTGCGGCGGCTGGGCTTCTCGTCGTCTTCGCCCTTTGCATCGCCCTCGAGAACATCGTCCCCGCGGGCGTGCGCATCGATGTGTATACTTCGCATACGGGTTCGGCCGCCCTCGTGCGTACGACAAACGATCGCATCCTCATCCTCGACGGCGGGATCGGCGTGCGGGACAGCAGGGATTTTCTCGCCCGCACTTGCGACGAACGGCTCGACGCCGTCTTCGTCCTTTCCGAAGAGGAACTCAGCGGGATCAACCGCGCCGTCTACCTCTCGGCGGAGAAGGTGTATGCCTATGAAGAGATCCCCACGGGCCTTATGCAAAAAGAGGTGACGTTCGGAAAGACGCAAATCGTCGCGGGGATGAAATTCTGCTACGAGACGCGTTCCAAGCTCACGATAGAGGTATGCGGCGCAGTTATCGAGGTCGACCTCGAGGGAGAGGAAGCGCTCGGCGCCGATCTCTTTATCGGAGGCGGGCAAGGGGGCTTGAAATATTTCCTGAGAAGTGGTATAATCAAAACGATATGAAATTCATCCAACTCGCAAAAAGCATCAAGGAGGACGGCCTTGCTCCCATCTACCTCATCGAGGGGGAGGAGGCATACTTCCGCGAACATGCCGTGGAGGCCATCCGCGCGGCATGCGCTCTTACCATGCCCCAGCTCAACGATCTGCGCCTCGAGGGGGAGACGCTTAAGGGCGACGAACTCAAAAAACTTCCCGCCCGCCTCATGACCTTTCCCTTCATGGACGAGAAGCGGCTGATCCGCATCTATGAATTCTACCCCACGGAGAAGGAGTGGGAGAGCGTGCTTTCTCCCTATGCCGCCGCGCCGTGCAAGGAGAGCGTTTTGCTCCTTATCAATGCGGGATCGAAGAAGGGGGCAGATCTCAAGCGGAAGAAAGGCGTCGTCTATGTGGATTGCGGCAAGGAGACGGAGGAAGCGCTCGCGCGCTGGGTTTTCGGCATGGCGAAGCGCGCACAGCTTTCCATCGACGGTGACGCCGCAAATCTTCTCGTGCGCTATTGCAACCAGGATGCCGCGCGCATGAAGATCGAGATAGAAAAGCTGAGCCTCCTTCTCGGACATGGTGGCAGGATAACACGTGAGACGGTGGAAAATTATATCGCAAAGGACGTTGAATACAAGATCTACGAACTCACGCAAGCGGCCTCCCGCGGGAACAGCGCTTCCTTCTTTACCATCCTTTCCGACCTCATGGAAAAGGGGTTCGACGAAAACGCCGCCCTCTCCGCCCTTCTTTCCCACTACCGCACCCTCATGGAGATCTCGGATATGAAGGGGACGGATGCCCAGATCGGCGCGGCGCTCTCCATCAAGCCCTACGCCGTGCAGAAAAACCGCGAGGCGGCCCGCCGTCTCGGGGCGGAGCGGGTGCGGGCGATCTACCTCGCCCTGTATGCGCTCTCGGCGGATATGCGGAGCGGCCTTGTGGGAAAATCGGGGGCACTTTCCGCCGCAATCGCAAAAATATTTTTCGGATGACGCAAAATAGAAGAAAAACACTTTGCTTTTTATCGCCGAAATCGTTATAATATAGGGGACACGCGCGGGCGGCTTGCCCGCACAAGGAGGAAACATGAACACACCGAGCGAGGTATGGAGTGCGATCAAGGGGGTATTTCTCCCCTTCCCGGGTGCCGTGGGCATCGTCGTGCTCGCCGTCGAGGCGATCTTTTTCGCCGTCATCGTCTACATGGTGCTCAAAACGCTGTGGGAGAACAATGCGCGGCGGTTCATCATCGTCTATCTCATTCTGCTCATCGTCGCGGCTGCGATCACCTTCTTCGCAAAGCCCATCAATGCGACGGCATTCATCGTCTTTTTCCTCATTCTGTCGCTCTTTTTCTTGTTCCTCTTCAATGTGGAGATCAAGCGGAGCATCTGGAATGTGGGGAAGCACAAGCCCGCCATGGCGTCGCCGTCCTCGGCGGCACGCTCTTCGTCCAATGTCGCGGCGCGTGCGGATGAGTTTATCGGCGCGATCGTGAAGGCGGTGCAGAATCTCTCGAAGAACGATATCGGGGCCCTCATCGTGCTCTCGAACGGCAACCTTCCCAAGACCATCGTCGAGAGCGGCGTCATGCTGAATGCCAAGATCTCGAGCCAGCTCATCGAGGGCATCTTCATCCCCAAGGCGCCCCTCCACGACGGGGCCATGGTCATCTACGGCGACCTCATCGAGGCGGCGGGCTGCTTCTTGCCGCTCACCCAAAAGGACTATCCGAAGGAATTCGGCACCCGTCACCGTGCAGGTATCGGGGTGACCGAGGTCGCGGACGTTTCCACCATCATCGTCTCCGAGGAGACGGGCATCGTCTCCGTCGCCAAGCGGGGCGAGCTCACGCGGTTCGTCGATTCCGAGGGCCTCAAGCGCTTCCTTAAGGAATACTATTGGAAGGAATTCAACACGGAGGGCAAGAAGCAATGAAATTTTTAGAAGTGCTCAAGAAGCTGTTTACGCACAACATTCCCCTCAAGCTTTTAGCGCTCGTCCTCGGGGCGGGCATTGCCCTCGTCATCCACGCCGTCGGGATCTGAAATGAAAACATGTCTGCACATCCCGCGGATCTGTATCCCGCGGATGGAATTTGAAAAATGGGCCGTGCCCGCGCCCGGCCGTCTGGACGCAAGCCGTCGGAAAGAGCTTCTCCAAGGCTTGGGAGATTCTCCCTCGGCGGAGCGTTTTGCGCTTCCCGAGGAGGGGGCGGAGGAGGCCGTGGGGCGCATTGCGGAGGAGATGTATTCCGCCCTCGAGGATGAGTGGATGGAAAAACTTCGCCGCGGGCCCATCCTCGTGGAGCGGGAACTCTATAAGGGAGTCCGCTACGGCATCGTCGCGGCGATCGACCTCGAAGCCTATACCCATGTCCGCGGAGAGACCTCACCCATCATGCCTGCGCAGGAGGGCGACGGGCGGTTTTTTCGGGCAATGTGCGCCCTCAGGGAGCGCGCTCCGCTCGAGTTTCCGCACACCGTCATTTTCTTCAAAGATAAAAAGAAAAAGATCTTTTCCCGCCTGCTCGCGGAGGACCTCGAGCTTCTGTACGACTTCGAACTGACCGCGGGCGGCGGCCGTATCAAGGGGAGCTATATCTCCGAGCCGTTTGCCTCGTGGGCGCTCTCGGAGATGCACAGCCGCGGAGAGCCCTGCTTTGTCGTCGGCGAGGGCGTCGACGAGATCGACGCCGCCAAGGCGCACTGGGAAGGGGTGAAGGGCAGCCTGTGCAAGGAAGAGCTGCAATCGCACCCCGCCCGCTTCGCCCTTGCGGAGCTGTGCGATATCAACGACGAGGGCGTGGAGATCTTTCCCATGCACCGCATCGTCTGCGATACGGATCCCGAGCGGCTCATTTCATTTTTCTCGGAAAGGATGGCGTGCAAGCGGGATGGGAACATCCTCACCGTCACAAAGAGCGGGGCGGATATTGCGGGCCGCTGCGACGAAATTCTTGAAGAGTTTCTCCGTGAAAGAGAGGGAAAGCTCGACTATGTTCGCGGCGCGGGCATCCTCAGGGAGAAGGCGGCGGCAAGGGGCACCGTCGGCATCCTTTTGAATAGGATAGAGAAAGAGGATATCTTTTCGGCGCCCGCGCACGGGAGAACGCTCGCGAAGAACACCTTCACCGTGGGGCGGTCGCAGGAAGGAAGATATCTCTTGGAGGCACGGGAGATCGGCTATGATTAAGGTGTGTAAATTCGGCGGCACCTCGATGGCGGACGGCATCACGATCGGGCGCGTAAAGCGCATCCTCGAGGCCGATCCCGCGCGGAGGTATATCGTCGTTTCCGCGCCGGGAAAGCGCTTCAGCGGAGATATCAAGGTCACCGATCTCTTCTACCAAGCGGCACAGGAAGTAAAAGAGGGGGGGCATGTCGGCCCCTCTTACGAACGTATCGAGGCGCGGTACATATCGCTCGTCGAAGAGCTCGCCCTCGGGATAGATATTCACGCCCTTCTCGAAGAGACCAAGGCGGCCATCGAAGCGGACGGGAGCGCGGATTTTGCCGCTTCCCGCGGGGAGTATCTTTCCGGCCGCATCATGGCGGCGCTTCTCGATGTTCCCTTCATCGACGCAAAGGATGTGATCAAGTTCCAAGGCGGCCTCTTCGATGCGGAACGCAGCTATACCCTCGTGCGGGAAGCTCTCCGCGGGAAGTTCAGGGCCGTCGTCGCAGGCTTCTACGGGGAAGATGAGAATGGGCGCGTGAAGACCTTCTCCCGCGGCGGGAGCGATATCACGGGGGCGGTCGTCGCCCGCGGCGTAGGTGCGGACGAATACGAAAATTGGACGGACGTGAGCGGGTTCCTCGCCTGCGATCCCCACATCGTTCCCTCTCCCGTCGGCATCGACAAGCTCTCCTACAAGGAACTGCGCGAGCTCTCCTATATGGGGGCGAATGTCCTTCATGCCGAGGCGATCTATCCCGTCCGCGAGGCGGGGATCCCCATCCGCATCCTCAACACATTCCGCCCGCAGGATAAGGGCACGCGTATCCAGCCCACGGAGCGTTTCCGCCCGAGCGAGCGCACCGTCACAGGGATCGCGGGAAGGAAGGATTTTACGGTCATCTTCATCGAGAAGGCGCAGATGAACGAGATGAGCGGCTTTGCGCTCCGCCCTCTCGAGATCTTAAAAAGGCACAATATTTCCTTCGAACACATGCCCTCGGGCATCGATACGCTCTCCTTCGTCATCGACAGCAAACAGCTCGGCGGCGGCGTTTTGGACGAGATCCTTGCCGAGATCCGCGAGGCGGTGCACCCCGAGAAACTCAATGTGATCCTGGATATCGCCCTCATCGCCGTGGTCGGTCACGGCATGTATCAAAAAGTCGGCACGGCGGGAAGGCTGCTTTCGGCGATCGCGCGTGCCGGCGTCAACGTGCGCATGATCGATCAGGGTTCTTCCGAGCTCAACATCATCGTCGGCGTGGATAACGAAAATTACGAACGCAGCATACGGGCCGTCTACGAGGAGTTCTTCGGCCGCGAAGGCGCCTGAGCCGCGAAGGGGGAAGAAATGCCCAAGAAGAATGTCATCTACATCGTCCTTTTGTGCGTCGGCTTTGCCATTACGCTGGTCCTT
Organism: uncultured Clostridia bacterium; assembly: GCA_947589585.1. Lineage (GTDB taxonomy): Bacteria > Bacillota > Clostridia > Christensenellales > Borkfalkiaceae > Gallimonas. The sequence goes on along the minus strand of CANQCA010000030.1, from coordinate 1,359 downwards.
TTTATCCTCTCCTTCTTCCTCGGCCGCATCTTCGGCGTCGCCGAGCCCGAGGACTTCGCGCAATACGAGGCCACCGTGTCCGCGATCGAGCGTTCGCAAGACGCTCTTACGCTCTCCCTCGAAGGGGCGGTCCCGTGGTCGGATGAGGAGGTGGAGGAAGCGGCGGAGCTTGCCGAAGAGGCCGTCCCCGTCGCCTGCAAACTCATTGTGCCCCTGGAGAATATCATGGAGGGCGCGGAGGAAAAACTCGCGGCGGGCGTGCGCATCCGCTTTCTCGCACAGGACGGCATTGCCGAGGGCGGGGAATACGGCGCGGCTGCAGTCAAGCTCGTCGGCGAGACCGAGGACGAACACATCGCCACCCTCGATCTCTATAACAAGGAGAAAACCGCGCAGGTAAACTACACGCGGATCGGGCTTTTGTGCGTCGTCGTCGCCTTGTTCGTCGTCGGCGGATTCAGCATGATGAAGCTCAGCGGCGTCGGGCCCAAACGCTTCCGCAGCTGAAAAAATTCTCAGATAACGCGCCCCCGCTTTCCTTTGTGAAAGCGGGGGCGCATTTTACTTCTTTTATTTAAGATTTGGGGATAAGGTCCAGAAGCGTGTAGCGGGACAGAAACGCATTTACCGTCTCATCGAGCGCACGCCATACGGGAAGGGTAGGGCACGTCGCCGCACGCGGGCAGACCTGTTCCTTTCCGCCCGTGCAATCGGTGGCGGCGAGCGAGGTCTCCGTCTCGCGCAAGATCTCGGCGAGGGTGTAGCTCCCGGGTGCGCGGGTGAGCCGGTAGCCGCCGTTCTTTCCGCGCGTACTCTCCACGAAATTCGCCCTCACGAGAGAGCGCATGATGCTCTCGGCATACTTATAGGGAACTTCCTGCGAGGCGGCAAGAGCGCGCAGGGAGCTGTGGTCGCACTCCGCCAGCCCCGCCATCATGCGGAGAGCATAGCGGCCGCGCGTGGAGATGATCATGCTTCCTCCCCGTCGTCCGCCGTGTGGTCGTGTTCATGCGCGCACAGGGCGCACTTGAACTCCTCGGGATCGTAGGGGATGTTGTTGCGCTTGTAGTAGTCGAGAATGGCCGCCTGCACCGCCTGCTCTGCGAGCACGGAGCAGTGGAGCTTGTAGGCTGGGAGCCCGCCGAGCGCTTCTGTCACAGCCTTATTGGTGAGTTTTAAGGCTTCGGAGAGGGGTTTGCCCTTGATCATTTCCGTCGCCATCGAGCTGGATGCGATCGCACTGCCGCAGCCGAAAGTCTCGAATTTGACGTCGGTGAGGATGCCGTCCTCGACCTTGATATACATCTTCATGATGTCGCCGCACTTGGCGTTGCCGACCTCGCCCACGCCGTCTGCGTC
>CANQCA010000029.1 GCA_947589585.1 uncultured Clostridia bacterium | reverse complement strand
CGCCGAGGCGCGCATCCTCGAGGCGATCGACATCGACTTCATCGACGAGAGCGAGGTCCTCTCCCCCGCCGACGACAAATATCACATCGACAAGACACAGTTCTCCGTTCCCTTTGTTTGCGGGGCGCGGGATCTCGGGGAGGCGCTTCGCCGCATCGCGGAGGGAGCCTCGATGATCCGCACGAAGGGCGAACCGGGAACGGGGGATATCGTGCAGGCAGTCCGCCATATGCGCGCCATGAACAGCGAGATCGCCCGCATTTCCTCGCTGCGGGAGGACGAGCTCTTTGAAGAGGCGAAGAAGATGGGGGTGCCCGTCGAACTCCTGAGAGCCGTTCACGAGAGCGGGAAACTTCCCGTCGTCAACTTTGCGGCGGGCGGCGTCGCGACCCCGGCGGACGCCGCGCTCATGATGATGCTCGGTGCCGAGGGCGTGTTCGTCGGCAGCGGGATCTTCAAATCGGGCGATCCCGCAAAGCGTGCCTCTGCCATCGTGCGCGCCGTCACGCACTTTGAAGATGCGAAATATCTCGCTGAACTTTCCGAAGATCTCGGGGAAGCGATGGTCGGCATCAACGAGCAAGAGATCGAAATTCTCATGGCGGAACGCGGGAAATGAAGATCGGAGTTTTAGCGCTTCAAGGCGCGTTTGCAGAACATCAGCACGCCGTCGAAAGACTGGGCGCAGAGACCAAACAGGTGCGCGTTCGCTCCGATCTTTGCGGCGTCGATGCGCTTATTTTGCCCGGAGGAGAGTCTACGGTGCAGGGGCGGCTTCTCGCCGATGCCTCCCTCACGCAGCATCTTCGCGGCGAGATCGAAGGGGGCATGCCCGTATTCGGGACCTGCGCGGGACTCATCCTTCTTTCGAAACAAATTATCGACGAGGAGAGCGTTTATCTGGGTACCATGTCCGCGGTCGTGCGTCGAAATGCGTACGGACGGCAGCTCGGGTCTTTTTCCGTCACCTCGGACATGGGTGCCATCAAAGACTTCCCGATGGTGTTCATCCGCGCGCCCTATATCGAGCGCGTCGAAGGGGAGGCGGTCGCCCTCGCGACTGTGGACGGGCATATCGTCGCCGCACGGGAGAGGAACATGCTTGCGACCTCTTTTCACCCCGAACTCACCTCGGATCTGCGTGTTCACGAATACTTTTTGGATATGGTGCGCGGCATAAAATGAACAGGGAAAATTTCGATCGTCGCATGCTCGAGATCATGGAGGAGGCAAAGGGGAAACGGCTTCTTCTGCACAGCTGCTGTGCGCCCTGCTCTTCCTATTGCCTCGAACAGCTTGCCCCCGCCTTCCGCGTCACCGTCTTCTATTTCAACCCCAACATCGACTCGCGCGAGGAGTACGAAAAGCGCAAAGCCGAGGAAGTGCGCTTTCTTGCCGAGACCGGCCTCGCGGACTTTCTCGACTGCGATTACAGCCCCGAACTCTTCGAGGCGGCGACCCGCGGCTATGAAGGCGAACCCGAAGGGGGCGCGCGTTGCCCCAAGTGTTTCGAGCTTCGCCTTCGGCGCACCGCAGAGGAGGCAAGGGCGCGCGGCTACGACTTTTTTGCGACCACTCTCACCGTCTCCCCGCTCAAAAATGCGGAGGTGATCAACGCCATCGGCTTTGCGATCGAGAGGGAGCTCGGCGTTCGCTACCTTCCCACCGATTTCAAAAAGCGCGGCGGCTATGTGCGCTCCATCGAGCTCTCCCGTGAGCACGGCCTCTACCGCCAGAACTACTGCGGTTGCATTTACAGCAAGCGCGACTGAAAGGGTATAAAAAGCATTGCGCCCGCCTGTTTGTAGGCGGGCGCAATCGTATACTTACAAAGTTTTAGATTTCCTTTCCCGTGAGGAGATTTCGGGAAAAAAGCGCATGCGAGAGGGGTATTTCAGCGTTGAATGCTTCCAAAAACGCTCCGATGCACGCCGCACACTCCTGCGTGGCACGCAAAAACAGCGCGTCGGCGGTCGCGCCCTGCCCCTCGCTGTAACGCGCAAATTCTTCCCCGCCGAGGACCTTTTTCGAGGGTGCATCGGAGGGGTAGAAGGCGGCGAGCCCGAAGGGGCGCAAAAAGCGCACGCCCCCCGTGTGGAAGTGTTTTAGATAGCGGGAAAAGCCCTTCATCATCCGGAGAAAGCCGCCTTCTTTAAAGGGAATCCCGATCCCCTCGAGCACATCCTTCAAAAAGGGATAGAGAACGCCCTCTTTTGCGATGATTTTCAGGTCGAAGAGGTATTCGTGGCGCACCGCCGAGCGGCTCTTGAGTTCGCGCAAAAAGTAGACGTCCCAATCGTTTTCGATGCGCTGATGGGCGTGCTTTTTCTCCTCGTTTTCGGCGAGATAATTGTAGACGAAGGGGTGAAAGATGACGTCGCCCCCAAGGTGGGTGCAGAAGCCGAGGGTATAGGCGAGGCACTTTTCGAACGCGTCCCCCGTAAAGTTTGTGAGGGCGCGGGATGCCGAGGAGAAGAACTCATAGACCTGCCGCCGGTGCAGCCGTTTGCCGAGGTTCTCTCCCCTGCCGAAAATGGGCTCGTAGAAAAAGAAAAGATCGAAGCCCTGTGCGCCGAGAAAGTAGTAAGGCGGCGCATGAAGGATGCTGTCTCTCGCCCCCGAGGAAAGCTGGTCTAAGGCTTCTTCGGCGAGAAGTTCGTGGGTGATGCTCGCAGGCATGTATTTCTCCTTGCAATTTCCCTTGATTATACCCCATTACAGGGAGAATGAAACATTTGACAATAAATCAATAAAATTTTGCGATAAAATGCACAAAAATCATTTATTTCGATAAATATCAAAATAATAAAAATGCGCCGTGCAGACGCAATTTCCCCAAAAGACTTGCAAACTTTTGCGAAAGGGGATATAATTGTTTCATTATGAAACGCATCCTACTCATCGCAACGGGCGGCACCATCGCCTCCAAGCCGACGGAGAGCGGGCTCGCGCCCTCCATCTCGCCCGAGGAGCTTTTATCCTTCGTCCCCGAGATCGCCCATATCGCCAAGGTGGAAACGCTTCCCCTTTTCAACCTCGACAGCACCAACGTGACCCCCGCGCACTGGCTGGAGATCGCCCGCACCGTCGAGGAGAATTACGGAAGGTACGACGGGTTCGTCATTACGCACGGCACCGATACGATGGCCTACACCGCCGCGGCGCTCTCCTACCTCATTCAAAATAGCTGTAAGCCCATCGTGCTCACGGGCTCGCAGAAGTCTGTCTATCTCCGCGATACGGATGCGCGCAAAAATCTGATCGACGCCGTTGCCTACTGTGCGGACGGCGGGGCGCACGGGGTCCACGTCGTGTTCGACGGGAAGGTGATCTTGGGCACCCGCGCGAAAAAGACGCGCACGCGTAGCTACAATGCCTTCACGAGCATCGACTTTCCCGAGACCGCCATCATGCGGGACGGGGCGCCCTTCTACTATATCCGTGAAAGCCGCCCTTCTGGGCCGCCGCGGTTCTATCGTGCGCTCGACGAGGATGTGTTCGTTCTCAAGCTCATCCCCGGGCTGAAGGCCGATATCTTCGACTACCTCGATACGCACTGCAGCGCCCTCGTCGTCGAGTCCTTCGGCATGGGCGGGCTGCCTGCCTATGGGGAGTGGATGGAGCGCCTTTCCTGCTTTTTGCAGATGGGGAAGACGGTCGCCTTCACGACGCAGGTGGAGCGCGAGGGGAGCGCCCTCGATACCTATGAAGTGGGGCAGAAGCTCCGCTCGCTCGGAAGGGTTCTGGAGGCGCGCACGATGACGCTCGAGGCGACGGTCTGCAAGCTCATGTGGCTCCTGCCCTTTGCCGGAGAGGACGAGATCGAGCCCCTCTTCTTAGAACCCGTGATGCACGATCTCATCTGAAATTTCAATGGATCGGAAGCGGCGCCGACCAAAGTCGGCGCCGCTTTATCTTTCAGTTGTCTTTTATGATCGTCTGCGTGTTAGCGATGGGGTAGAACGCGGGCATGGTACCCTCCAAATCCGTCTGATGCATGCAAACGGCGTGGATTGCACGTTCCTTATACGTCGTGTAGTAGTAGACGCCCGTATCCGTATTGCAGCAGGAGGAATACACCGTCTCCTCATATACGTTTTCTTTGAGACGGACGCAGCCGCGCACCATCGCGACGTTTTCGAGCATATGGAAGAAGGCGCCCACCTTCTCCTCTTCGCTCTCCCCCGAAACGATATTCCCGCGGGCAAAGACGGCGCGTGCAAAGCGGGAGGGAGAAGAGCTGTCCCCGGGAAGGCCGAGGGCGCCCATGCCGCGGCTGTAGGGTGCAAGCTCCACGTTTTCCGAGAACCTGTTTTGCGGTTCGTAGGGGGTGAGATTGAGATAGTCGTTGAGCCGTGAAAGCTGCATGGGGAAGGGGGGATTGTTGGTGAGCACCCCGACGGGGTTTTCATAAATTTTAAGTCCCTCCGCCGTGGGCTCGGCGACGATGCTTCCCGTCTTATCCGAGATCATGAAGTGGAGCGGCGTCAAGGGGAGCCCCGCCCCGAAGGGTTCGTCGATCAGGTTCACCTCACATGCGAGCGCTCTCGCCTCGGCAAGATTTTTGCAGGTGAGGAGCACATAGGGGATAAATTCGTAGGGTGCGAGATTGAATTTTTTGGGCTGCGGCTTGAGGTAGACAGCGTTTTTCGGAAAGTTGAGCCCGGACATGGATAGCCCGTTTTCGTTCACGGCGTCGTAATAGAGGGGGAAATTCTCCCTTACGATCGCCATGCCGATCATCGCCTTTTTCACCCGCGGCGCGGGAACTTTTTTGAATTTCCAATCGAGGTTTCTGGGGGCGACGGCAACGCCTTCGCCGAACGAGCCTTCGAGATCGAGATTGCGGCCGAAGTAGTGCTCGCCCTTCGTCCAAGAGATCGCAGTGCACATAATGTTCTCCTTCAGATCAAGCGCCCGCCTTGCGGGCCTTTTTTCTTATTGTAGCACATCCGCCGCAAAAAAAGCAAGGCCGGTGATTTTTTGTGAAGCAATTTTTTTTCCTACCTTTTCTCTTTTTCCCCATAATTCAAGCACTTTTTTAGCGGAACGGCTCTTATAATATCTAACGTCGTAAATTGTATTCTATAAGGAGATGTGAAATATGAAGAAACGTTTTGCACTGCTTGCGGCGCTTCTGATCGGTCTTCTCGGGTGCCTTATCCTCGGTGCCTGCGGGATCAAGAAAGGAAGCAACGAAGATTGCAAGCATCCCAACGCGACTGCCACCGTCACGCAGGCTGCTACCTGTACGGCGGACGGCACGAAGTCGTTCACCTGCCCCGATTGCGAAAAGACGTGGACGGAGAAGATCCCCGCCACGGGGCACAGCTATGCAGAAGATACGGCGCAGTTCCAAGCTGCAACCTGCACGGAAGACGGCAAGAAGGTAGAAGTCTGCCCGAAGTGCAAGGACAGCAAGACGACAGTCCTTCCCGCCACAGGGCACAGCTGGGAAGGCTTCGACTGCCGGGAGAAGACCTGCAAAAACTGCGATGAGACGCTCGCGCCGACCGCAGAGCACCAATGGCAGGGCGAGGCCTGTGAAGAACAGGTTTGCAAGGTCTGCTCCGAGACGCGCCCCGCGACCGCGCAACACAGATTTGTTCAAAAGGGGCAGCCGCACGAGCTTGAGGGCGAGAGCTACGATGCAACGCTCTACTGCCATAGCGCGCTCTATACCGACTATGAATGCAGCGTCTGCCATGAGAGCTATTCCACCCTCACCCAATCTGCCCGCCTCCACAGCGTTGCGGAGTGGAGAGATAGCGGAACGCTCACCAAAAAGGCCGGGAGCACCGACTGTACATATATCGGTACCCGCACGGGCGTGTGCACCGAGTGCAATAAGCCCGTCACGGAGACTTATGAGGTCGCCGGCCGCCACACCCTTGTCACCGTCATCACCGAGGAAGCCACCTGCACGACGGATGGCACGAAGACGACCAAGTGCTCGGAGTGCGGGTACGTCGAAAAGACGGAGAAGTTCTCCGATACGAACGCGCACAAGTGGAATGCGGGCACAAAGCAGGGCAATGTGACGACCTACACCTGTGCCAACGACCCCACTCACACCAAGACCGCGATCGAAGCGTCGGCGGACGAGAAGCAGCTTTCCGTCTCCAAGGATGCCATCACATCTGCGGATGAGCTCGTCGTGGGCGGCGCCGCGATCGAGATGGATGCGGCAACGAAGGAAGGACTCACGGGAGAAAATCTCACCCTCGGCGTCGACACGCTGAGTGCGAGCGAGCTCGAAGGCGTCGATGAGAGCCTGAGCGGGAAACTCGAGGGCAAGGAAGTATACAACTTCACCCTCGGTTCGGACGGGGATGCCGTCTCCGATTTCAACGGCAAAGTCACCGTCCGTATCCCTTATGAACTTCAACCGGGCGAAGACGTCAATGCCATCGTCATCTGGTATGTGAACGGCGACAAGATCGAAAACGTCACTGCGATCTATTCGAACGGCTATGTCACCTTCGAGACGGAGCACTTCTCCTACTACACCGTGAGCAAGTACACGCCCGAAGAGATGTGCGCAAAATACGGCCATAACTATGTCGAGCAAAAGCGCGATGCGACCTGCGTTCTGAGCGGCTATCAGATCAAGGTCTGCACCCGTTGCGGCGATGCGCCCGAAGCTGAAAACAAGTTCTTCGAAAAACTCGGGCACGACATGCAGCGCGTTGAGGCGCAATGCACGGTCGCAAACTGCACGACTGCGGGAAAGACCGTCGAAAAGTGCACCCGTTGCAACTATCAGACGACGAAGGTCACCCCCGCCCTTGGGCATAAGTACGACGCAGTCGTCACCGAGGCGACCTGCACGACGGGCGGCTACACGACACACACCTGCTCCGTTTGCCACGAGAGCTACAAGGATACCTTCACCGAGGCGAAGGGACACAGCTGGAATATCCCCGAACCCACCTGCACCGAGGGGCAAAAGTGCACCGTCTGCGGCGCGGATGGCCAAAAGGCGCTCGGGCACAGCTATGTGAACGGCGTCTGCACCCGTTGCGGCGACGGCTGCACCCACGAATGGCGGCAGGGCCAGACGGTAGAGCCCACCTGCACCGAGAAGGGCTATACGCAATACACCTGCTCGAAGTGCGGCTTCGAAAAGCGCGAAGAGAGCGATGCTCCGCTCAAAGATCACAACTACGAAAACGGCAAGTGCACCGTCTGCGGCGCGACCGAACCCGCCGTCCTGTCCGAATATGAGAAACTCGTCAGGAGCCTCAAAGCGGAGAGGTATACGATCAATGCAGAGGATATCGCCGTCAGCATCATCTCGGCGTACGATGGAGACTCCGATCAGACGGATATCATTATCAACAAGATCGAGGGCGCATTGCAGCTTACGGAAAGCGGCGAGCTCGCCCTGCACTTTACGGGCGACGTGGATCAGATAGACAACGGAATGACGTACACGCTCAAATTCGAGCTCATCCTGATCGATGCGACCGCCTATCTGAAGGCGTACGATAACGGCAGAGAGAGCATCAGCCGCGTGCCCTTCGATGCAATGACCGCCGATATGGAAGGTCCCATGCCCATGATCCTCGGCTATATTCTCGATCCCGAGAAGCTCAGCGGCATTCTTGCTCAGGTCTCCGAATACGGCGATACCATCGTCTCCGTGCTCGGCAAGCTTAGCGAGAAGACGTTGCTTCGCGAAGATTTTGAAAACGGCTATAAGTACACCTTCAACAATGAGAAGATGCGCGAGCTCAACGACAACCTCTACACCCTTCCCATTTCCCAATTTGTCGATACCTATTTCGGTGAAGGGGCATATGACAGTCTCAAAGAAACCGTCACCGACCTTCTCACCCAAAAGACCATCCCTCAGGCGATCGACTTTGTCGTCGAAAAAGCGGGCGAGTTCGGCATCGAAAAAGAGACGCTCTTCGGCTTGGTCGACGGCATCCTTGCCTCTGTGAGCGGAGGAGAGGCTCCCACCGTCGAGGATATCTATGCGTCCGAAGAATATGCCGAGAAGACCCTCGGCGACATGATCGAATCGATGGCGGGAATGGATAAGGGTCAACTTACGTCCGCGCTCGATAGCGTCTTCGATATGCTCGAAAAGACGACTGCTTACGGGCTCCTTGAGCAAATGATGAGCGGCGGTCATGTAGCAGAAGATCCCGGTATGTCCGGCGGCGGCAGCGAAATGCCCATGCCCGGCGGCGGCACGGACCGCCCCATGGCAATGGCAGAGGAAGGGGCAGAAGACGGCACGCTCGTGCTCGACGATGGCCCGACGGCCGACTTCCTCCACGGCATCATCAATGCCATCTTTGCAGATAAGGCGTTTGTCTTCTCCTTCATCACGGATAAGGATAGCCAAGTGAAGACCTTCGGCCTCAGCGTCGATCTCACCCTCAACATGAAGCAAGGGGAGGGTACCATCCAAGTCGATCTCAACGGTGGCTTCACCGTCGCCGTGAACAGCGGAGAAGATATCACCGTTCCCGACGATTTCTCCTATGCAGACGAGATCGTCTCCATCCTGAAGGAAGCGACCAAGGCAGCGGAAGGGCAGCGGCTGATCATCGGCGACAGCGACCGCATCGGCGTCTTTACCCTCGACGGCGAAAAGCTCACCCTTACCATGGTACAATACAGCAGTATGTATACCTTCTCCGATGTGGAAGCGCTCGAGATCGCATGGGAAGAGGACTGCACGAACACGACCGCGATCACCTTCCGCGGAAAGCCACAAGAGGGAAGGTCTTCGCGCAGTTTCGAGTTCTATTATAACAGTGTGACGGGTGAGTTCTTCATGGAGAGCGCACACGATTATCAGCTCGAACCCACGGAGTCTCAAACAGAGGACGAAGTCGGTTGCGATGAGTATTGGGTCGAAGTCTACTACTGCTCCAACTGCGGCAAGAAAGACGTTATAAGGCAATACAAGTGGCACGACACGTACTATGAACTCTCTCTTATCGAGGGCGGGAAGTCCTGTACCGACGGCGTTGTCCACAAGGAAGTCTGCAGAGAATGCGGCGAGACCGTGTACACTTATGTTGATTATCCCGAATGGCATCCTACGATGGAAAAGACGCTCACGATCGAGGGTTTCCCTCACGGCACTGTGACCTTCACCTATTCGGGTTGCCCCTGCGGTGCGGAATCGGGGGAACTTCATCAATCCGAGGGCGATGGCTGCTACTTCGATAAGAGCGCATGGGAAGAATACGAAGGTGTGGTTCCCGAGGGGCATGAGAAACAGGTCCGCCGCTGTGCCATAGAGGGCTGCACGGCATACATGGTCTGGGATCGTTGGACGGAGAAGAAGGATTGCATCGTGACCGAGTATTCGAAATATACCTTCTTCGACGGCAGCGAAGAGAAACCCATCGGTGATCCGAATGGCTATCTCTTCCACAACAATAGTTGGGAAAATCATGATTTTACCGATAAAACGATCGAGCACCAATCCTATGCAAACGGCGGATCTCGCGATGTCACGGAGTATCGCTACAATTGCGGGCATACCGAATTAAATCGTACCGTGACAAGTGAATGGAAATATGATGAATACGGCCGTTGGATCTATCATCTGTATTCCGTCGAATACGTCAACAATCCCGGTGAAAACTATTGCGAAAGAGAGAGCCGTAATTTCACAGGGTGCGACTATACCGGCGAGAATTATGTAAAAGATAGCGAAGGAGAGCGTACGTATAATACTTCCGGCACGGAGCACTTGTATGGCGGCTATGTGGAATCCACCTGCACGCAGTTCAGCTACTACGACGAGAAGTGCCCCGTTTGCGGCGAAGGTGAAGTCAGGTATGACGAACTCCCGCATGGGCATGAATTTTATGAAGAAGGCGACGGGCTTTTCCGCTGCATGTACTGCGGTCTTGAGAGCAAGCAGGGCACGGACGGCGTCTTCGCCCTCGAGGAAATGACGAACGAATCGTATAAATGGGGCAGGAACAACGACCTTGCAGGCGACTTCGTCGTCGGCGTATGGGATAAGCGCGACCTCGGCGAGGATACCTTGTATCAATTTTCCTACGTCTTCATGGATGAAAACGGCGAGGAGCAAGAAGTGCAGCTCACGCTCGGCGAGGGCGACTACAAGGTGGTCTACCGCACGCAGCCGATGGAGGGCAATGGCTACAATTGCTACCTCCTCGATATCTCCGCCGAAGCAGTTGAAAATGCGCTGCTCAAAGCCTTCCCGGATGGCAAGATACAGGAGAAGGGTTGGCAGCCTATGGGCTTGCGCGTGACCCTCGTGCCTGCAGGCACTGCGACCGGACAGGTGGTGAGCATTACGCTCGATAGGACGCCTGAACAGTACTGAAAATTCGGCGGGGTTCTTCGGAACCCCGCCGATCATTTTATTTGTGTCATTCCTCCGCCGGGCACCGTTGACGTTGCGGGGCGCATGTGCTATAATAGAAGCAATATGGCGGGCAAAGGGGAGCACGGCTGAGCGTATGGCAGATACGAATTTCAACTTATCGGAGGAGCAGGAGCGCTTTCTTCTCATGGCGAAGGCGGGGAAGAACATTCTCGTCGATGCCTGCATCGGGAGCGGGAAGACGACGGCGATCCAACGTCTCTGCGATGCCCTTCCGCCCCAAAAGAACATCCTCTATCTCACATATAACCGTCTTCTGAAGATCGATGCCCGCGCCAGGATCAAGCGGCGGAACGTCACCGTGACCAACTACCACGGCTTCGCCTATATGGCCCTCGAAAACATCGGGGTCCACGCGGGAGTGCACGACCTCGTGCAGGCCTTCAACCGCGAGAAGCCGCCCATTCCCCGCTACGACGTCCTCGTTTTGGACGAGTATCAGGATATCGAAGAAGAGCTCGCCGAGCTTCTCCTCATCATCAAGGGGTCCAATCCCGCCATGCAGATCGTCGCCGTGGGGGATATGGAGCAGAAGATCTACGATAAGACCGCCCTCGACGTACGGTTTTTTATCGATACATTCTTAGGCGAACACGAAAAGCTGACCTTTACGAAGTGTTTCCGCCTCTCGAAGGAGCATGCCGCCATGCTCGGCCGCATCTGGAAGAAGCGCATCGTCGGCGTCAATTCTCGCTGTGAAGTCGCGCATATGGACCTCAACGAGGCCATCGTGTTTCTCTCTAAACAGCGGCCGCAGGATATCCTATGCCTCGGTTCCCGTACGGGGGATATGGCAGAGGTCTTGAACGAACTCGAGGATCTCTATCCCGAGAAATTCAACAAGTCCACCATCTATGCGAGCATTCAGGACGACGACGGCAACAGGGCGGTGATCCCCTCGGAAAGGTGCGCCATCTTCACCACGTTCGATAGCAGTAAGGGCTTGGAGCGCAAGATCTGCGTGGTGTTCGACTTCACCGAGAGCTACTATGCCCTGCGCATCGGAAAGCCGCAGCAGTCCTATGAAATTTTGCGAAATATCTTCTGCGTCGCTGCGAGCCGCGGCAAGGAAAAGATCGTTTTCGTGACCGATGAAGAGGCCATGCTCTCCGAGAAGACGCTCTCGACCGACCCGCTTTCGAACATGCCGCCCGCGGACATGGATATCTCGTCGATGTTCGACTTCAAATATATCGAGGACGTCGAGGCGTGCTTTAAGACCCTCCGCATCACCCCCTTGCCGCAGAGCGGCGGCGAGGAGATCAAGATCAGGAGCCGCGACGGGCTCATCGATCTGTCGCCCTGCATCGGCGTCTATCAGGAGGCCGCCTTCTTCAAGCATTTCGAGATCGATAAGGCGATCCGCTCCTTTTTGGCCCTGCATCCCGATCTCGCCTTCCTCTACTCGCACGAAGTGCAAAATTCTTCCCTCGATAAGAAGATCTTGTTTTTGACGTCTCTCGAGACCAAGCAGGACCGTTACAGAAAGCAGGTCGCGGTGCCACTCGTCCAAAGGGAGGAGAGGAAGGCGCTCATCGCCCGCCTTCAAAGCGTTCTCTCCCCCGAGGAAGATGTGCAAATCGCCTGTGAGATCGCCTTCGGGGACGAGAAGGGGAGAAGAGCGTTCACCGCAAAGGGGCTCGCAGACGCAGTGAAGGGGGATACCGTGTACGAACTCAAATTCGTCAACGAGCTCTCGCACCCCCATTTCTTGCAGTGCGCGGCCTACATGGTCGGCCTCGGGCTCAAAAGGGGCGTTTTGTGGAATACGCGAAACAGCGAGATGTTCGAAATTACCATCCCCGACGTCGCCGCCTTTCTCGACGCGGCCGCAAGGGCTGTGACGAAGCGGAAATTTACCGGATGCTTTCCCGTGACACACGGGGCGGGCTGACGCGCCCGCCGTGCCCCGCCCCAGAGGGCGCGACCCTTCCCTTCGAAAAAAGGGTGGGGTTTTTTATTTGTCGCGCGTGTAAACTGTTAATTTTTTTCAGAAAATAAAAATCGCAAAAATTTTTTTGAAAAGTATTGACAAAATCTATCTTCGGTACTATAATGAGTTTGCTTAACAGGTTAAGCAACATTTCAGGAGGTAAAAAATGAAGAAAACTTTGATTGCGATCCTTGCAACAAGCACCGCCCTTACGGCTGCCGTTGCGCTCGGCGCATGCGGCGGGAACGACGGGACCTTCTACACGGTCACCTACATGGACGGCGACACGGTCATAAAGACCGAACAGGTGAAGGAAGGGGAAGCACCTGCCGCTTTCACGCCCACAAAGGACGGGGGCTATCAGTTCGTCGACTGGTTTGCAACGCCCAACAAGAATCACCGCTATGATATGTCGGCCGCCATCACGCAAGATGTGACGGTGTATGCGGGCTTCACCCTCTATAAAGAGGACACGCGCACGTTCTATATTCTCGGCTCGGGGAACAGCGAGCTCCTGTTCTCCTCGAATTGGGGGAAGGTCATCACCGATGCGCACAAGCTCACCAAGGCGGCGGGCAAGAACGAATACACGATCACCTGCGACCTCATGGAGGGGGATCAGTTCCAGTTTGCCCTGAACGATGCGTGGGAGAACAAGCGCGGCTTCGGCTACCTTGCGGCCACCAAGGACGCAACGGGCAAGGAGGTTTTCAGCGGGCAGGGCTCCGTCTACGACGATTCCGCCAAGGGCAGCAATATCGTTTGCGAATATGCGGGCAACTACACCTTCACCCTCAAGACCTATCCCAACGAGGACTACTACAACACTTCGGGGCAGGGCTATACCGAGGATAGGAAGGAGATCTACAATCTCGGCATGTACGATACCATCGAATGGGTGCGCAACGGCGACGTCGTCAAGAGCGCTGTCACCGTCACCGATTTCTATATCAAGGGCGCGAACATCACGGCTTGGAAGGATATGTACAACGACGCCACGAGGATGGTGGGCGCCAACGGGATCTATACCCTCGATATCTACCTGAAAGCGGGCGACGAGTTCATGTTCACCTCGCAGGTGACCAAGATCGAGGGCGGCGAGACCACTTCCTCGACGGGCTCGGAATACATCAAGTCCAACAACCTCACCGAGGAAAGCCGCACCCTCATCGAAGGGTACACTGAAGCGGGCGCAAACATGAAGGCGACCAAGAGCGGGACCTATACCTTCACCTACGACAGCACGGCGAAGACGCTCAAAGTCACCTGTGACGAAACGAAGACGCCCGCCGCATGCGACTATTATATCGACGGCAACTTCGACGGCGGCAACTACGGCGATTTCATCACAGAGCCCGCAAAATTCAAGCTCACCGAAACGGAAGAGGGTTCGGGCGTGTACGCCATCGAGAACGTCAAGCTCACCGCGGGCAGCGAGCTGCTTCTTCGCAGCTATGCCGCAGGCGAGACCGCCGATTGGAACCACACTCACACCGACTACCAATACGCCTACCTTGCTCCCAATGCGGCGTTTGAAGCGGCGAGCGCGGACAACAACAATATCAAGGTCAAGACGGAAGGTAGTTACGATATCACCTTCGACAGCTATTCCAAGATCATCACGATCGCGGCGCACATCGACTCGGCGGATAAATTCGACCTGTGGCTGAAGGGCGACACCCTCAACGGCTGGGATGCGAAATTCGACCCGCAGTACCGTATGACGATCTCCGCGGACGGGAAAACCTATGAGTATACCCTCACGATCGAGGACTCCCTCGAGTTCGGCATCGTGAAATACAACAAGGGCTCGCAGGAAGGTTACGGCGATTACATCGGGCTCTCCGCACTCGGCACGGCGGGAGATGCGAACGCGGCCTTCAACCCGGGGAGCGGCAGCAATTTCAAGTGCACGACGGCGGGGACTTATAAGGTCGTCTATACCATCGAAAGCGGCACGGTAGATTTCTACGAAGTGAAATAACGCAAACAAAGATCCCCGCCGCGGAAGCGGCGGGGAGATTTTGCTTGCAAAAAAGGATCAGAGCTTGATGAAGTGCCCTTCATCTAAAATATTCAACCGGTCGAGCGCCTTGACGATACTGTCCATCACAGCCCTCGCGCGCTTTTCGGCGTATGCTTCATAGCAAAAGACCTTCTTCTCCGAATGCGCAAAATAGGGGAAGAGGGAGGGCTGGGAGAGCGCGATATTTTGCTCCTTTATGCCTTCGATATCGGAAAGAGAGGAGAGAAAGCGCACCTTTGCAAAACTTTGCAGGATACGCTTTTCCGCCTCTTCGTCGCAGGGCTTCAAGCACACATA
>CANQCA010000028.1 GCA_947589585.1 uncultured Clostridia bacterium | reverse complement strand
AAGATATTGAAGATATTGCTGCCGATGATGTTGCCGACGGCGATATCCGTCTCCCCCTTCGCCGCCGCGACGACGGAAGTGACGAGTTCGGGAAGCGAAGTCCCGATGGCGACGATGGTGAGCCCGATGATGTCCTCCGAGACGCCGAAATGCGTCGCGATATACTTCGCCGCTTCGACGAGGAGCGTTCCGCCGCCCACCACCATGCCGAGCCCGACGAGGGTCAAAATGACGAGGAACCAAGTCTTTTCCTCCATCCTTCCGAACCATTTCCCCACCTTGCTCTTGGGCTCTTTCTCGGGCTTGTTCTCTCCGGGAGCGGGCCCGCCCGCAAGCTTTGCCGCCCGCTGTTCCCTCCTCGCATTGAGGAAAAGCAGGGTCATGTACCCCGCAAATACAGCGAGAAGGATGAGCCCGTCGTACCAGGCCAGGTTCCCGCCCCATGCGCCAAGCCCGATGAGGAGCCCGCTCGCGACAAGCAGGACGGGGATATCGAGATACAGGGACGTTTTCTTTACGGGAAGAGTATGCACGAGGGCGGAGAGCCCAAGGATCAGCAGAATATTGGTGATATTGCTCCCGACGACGTTGCCGATCGCGATGCCCGTCGAATGCTGGATGGCGGCAGTCACCGAGACGCAAAGCTCGGGCGCGCTCGTGCCGAATGCGACGACGGTAAGCCCGATGACGAGCGGAGAGATCTTGCACTTTTCCGCAATGCCCGCGGCGCCGTCCACGAACCAATCCGCCCCCTTCACGAGGAGCGCAAATCCAACGATGAGTAAGAAGATCCAAAGGTAAAGCATGGTTTTATCCTATTTTTCTCTATTCGGTAAGGTTTTACCACATACGGGCGTTTTTGTCAAGAAAATATGGGGGCAGGGCTTCTCCCTTTCAAAGGGAGAAGCTGTCACCGCAGGTGACTGATGAGGGTTGGCTTCCAATTGTGGTACATTATTGCCCCTCATCTGTCACGGCAAGGACGGCCGTGCCACCTTCCCCCCGAAGTGGGGAAGGCTTGTATGCCGACTCACACCACCCCTTCGAGGAGAAGTTTGAGACCGATGGCGATGAGGACGGCGCCGCCGAGGATCTCCGCACGGCCCGCGATCTTTTCCGCCGCCTTCTTCCCGAGCATTACGGCGGGCAGGACGAGAATGAAGGTAACGGCACCGATCACCGTTGCGCAGACGGCCGCGTGCGCGGGGAGTCCGATATCCTTTTCTGCGGCGAGAAGAGTGATCCCGACGGCGAGCGCATCGAGGCTGGTCGCAATCGCCTGCCCCAAAAGTTTCCCCGCCGTCAATTTGCACCCTTGAGCAAAAACGGGGGCACCATGTCCGCGATCCTCCTTCACGCAATCGACGATCGCCTTTCCGCCGAGGAAACTCAGAATGGCAAAGGAGAGGTAGGGCGCGATGCGGGAAATGGCGTCCGAGAAAGCGTAGCCGCCCAAGTAGCCCAAAACGGGCATCGCAAATTGGAAGAAGCCGAAGGCAAGGGCGATCATCAGCATCTTGCCCTTTTTCATAAACGGCTCCTGCATGCCGTCCGTCATGCCGACGGCGACGGCATCCATCGCAAGTGCGACGCCGATGAGTACGATCTCCCAAATGTGCATAGCTACCCCTCAATGGTCTTTAAGAAAAAAGACCTACGCACGGAAAAAGCCGTGCATAAGTCTCACCGTTTGATGCGCCGCCCGCGCAAAAGATGCGCATTATGTGGACGGCGCCGCTTTCTCAGAAAAGCCGATTACTCCCCTATGACGCATATAGCGTATCACATTCGAAGGGGTCTTGTCAACGAATTACATCCTTCTTTCGAGGAATTTTGCGCGGGAGACGGGAACGGGCGCGGTCTGCGGGGTGCAGGTCTCCACTTTGAGGACGGTCCCCTCGGTGGGCCGCTCCTCTCTCCCGAAGGGCGCGAGCACCTTCTCCCCCACCTCCACGGGGAAGGGAGCGATGAACCAATACGGCGCGCCCATGATCTCCACCTTGGCAAAAGTCTTTGGCATGTTGTCGGCAATGACGCCGCCCGAGAGGGAATGGATCATGTTTTTCTCCTTTTACCCATTAAAAGAGCGGGGCGAAGATCTTGGCAAGTTCGCAGATCCACCGCCACACGACGCTGCGCTTGGCGTCCTCCCGCGTCTGAAGGGCGGATTTTTCGAAGGTATCCCGGAAGTCCTCCGCGATCTCTCCGACCGCCTTCGTCTTATACATGAACACGCCGTCCTCGTAGTGGAAGAGGAAGGAGCGGTAGTCGAGATTGACCGTTCCCACCGTCGCCACAGCGTCGTCTGCGAGCATGAGCTTGGCGTGGATGAAGCCGGGGGTGTACTCGTAGATCTTCACCCCGCCCTCGATGAGCGCCATGTAGTTGGAACGGGTGAGGGCGAAGGCGATCTTCTTATCGGGAATGTGCGGCGTGATGATGCGCACGTCCACGCCCCTTCTCGCGGCGAGGATGAGCGCCTGCTTGAGGCTGTAATCGATGATAAGATAGGGCGTCGCGATATAGACGTATCTCCTCGCGCTGTTGAGGATGTTGATGTAGACGTCCTCGCTGAAGTGGCGGGGATAGATGGGATGGGGCCCGTCGCCGTACGGCTGGACGATCCCCTTCTCTTCGAAGACTTCATACGTCTCGGGAAGGTAGCGCTCCACTTCGTCGATGCTTTTGTTCTGCACGTCGTATTGGCGCAAAAACATGAGAAGAAGGCTCCTCACCCCCTCTCCCTCGAGGCGAATAGCGTTGTCCTTCCAATGCCCGAAGGGATGGGTGACGTTGATATACTCGTCTGCGAGATTGAGCCCGCCCGTATAGCCCACCTTACCGTCGATGACCGTGATCTTGCGGTGGTCGCGATTGTTGTGCACGTTGGTGAGAAGGGGAACAAAGGGGCTGAATTTTTTACAGGTGATCCCCTTGCTCTCGAGCGTCCTGTGATAGTTGAGATGGATCTTGCCCATGCAGCCGATGTCGTCGTACATGACGCGGACTTCGACCCCTTCGGCGATCTTTCGCTCCAAAACGGCGAGGATGCTATCCCACATCTGCCCGCGTTCGATGATGAAGTATTCCATAAAGATATACTTCTCCGCCTTCTCGAGATCGGCAAGATAGTGCTGCAGAAATTCTTCTCCCGAAGAAAAATACTCCGTCTTCGTCCCGTTGCAGGCGATGGCCTCGGGCGTTCCCGTTGAGATGGCTTCACTCACCATCCCCCACCTGCCCATGCTCTCGTGCAGGTCCTCGGCGGTGAATTTCCGCTTTTCGTGGCGGCGCATGGCGGCGTCTACCCCGCGGTAGAGCTCGCGCTTCTTTTTGGCGGGACGGGAAGAGGAGAAGAGCAGGTACAAAACGACGCCGAATACGTTGAATACGACGATGGTGATGATCCACGGGATCTTGGTCTCGGGGACCATATCGCGGTTGGCGGCATGGATGACGAAGATCGCCGCGACGAGATACCATAGGATAAAGATGGCGAGCGCGACATAGGGCTCGGCTGCGGGCGCATAGCGCGCGACGAGTCCGTGCACGACGACTACGGCGCCGATGATGGCGGCCCACACGAGGATAACGAAGACGATGATGGTGAGCGCGACGATGAAGAACCGGCTGAAGATCCTTTTGAGCAGTCTCATTTTTCCCTCCGTATATTTTCAGAGCCGCGTGAAAACCGTGCATCCGCACGCGGCCGTGCGCTTTGTGTATTTCCCCGTCAGATTCAGGTACGGATAGGGCGAATGGACGGTTTTCCACCCCACCATGTCCGCAAATGCATCCTTCGAAATGCCGTCGGGGTCGAGTCCGCAGGCGTCGACTTCTTCGAGATCGGGGCAGGCATAGAAGCAGTGGGCTTCCAGTGCGCCGCCGAGGACCTTCACCCGCTTGAGGCTATCGGGGACAAAGTAGTTCTTGCCGTCGGAAAAGAGCCGCGCAAAGCTCCCGTCGAACGCTTCCCCTTCGCGCCTTGCACCGCTGCCCACATAGGGCAGGGTGAGCTCCTCGAGCGCCGTGCAGCAAATGAGCGCCCCTTCGTCGGTATAATCGGAATAGGGAAGGGCGAGCGTGCGGGTGGTCGGCACGGCCGCGATCAGCCGCATCTGTCCGCCGCTCTCCAGAAGAAGCGCGTCCCCCGAAGGAATGTAGGGAGCTTCCCCCTCAAAGGAGGAAACGGCGCTGCCGAGTAGCCTGTCCGCGGTAAATTCCGCTTCGCCCGCAAGCCGCAGAGAAGTCGCCCCGCACGAGGCGAGATAGCCCTTTTCGAAGGTCCCCGAAAGAAGCACCGCGCGCTCCGTCGAAGGAGCTGTGCCGCGGACGAACTGCGTGCCCGTGAAATGAAATTCATCGAAGGAATAGTACACCGTGCTGCCGTACTCGCGAAAGAGCGCGGCCTTGCCGATGCGGGTGAGCGCCTTCTCTTCCAGAAGAAGAGGTGCGCGCTTGCCGAGAAGGGTGAGCTCGAGAAGCGAACCTTTTCCGAGCACTTCGTTGCACGCAAGAAAGCTCTCCGTGGGGGCTATCTCTCCAACATGGTCCCCTCGTTTGAGCTCTATCGCCCCATTTTCCGCAACGCCGTCGAGGAGCGCAAAGGCGGAGGAATAGCTCTCCATGGTCGTGCTTCCGTCCTCCCAGACGCAGAGGTAGCGCTCGCCCGTCTTCCCCGCATCCGTGGGCGGGGGCATAAAGAGCGAGATCGTGCACGCCGCCGCCAGAACGCCCCCGAGGGCGGCAAGGGCGATGCTTCTTACCCTTCCCATTTCAGCCTGTGCAGGGCGCCCTTTTTCTCGAGCCCCGCAAATCCGTTCTGCCGCATTGCCTCAAAAAGGGCCACCGCGACACAGTTCGAAAGGTTCAAAGAGCGCCGATCTTTTATCATCGGGATGCGCACACATTCCTCTTGATGTGCCACCAAAAGCTCTTCGTCGAGGCCCTTCGTCTCTTTTCCGAAGAAGAGGGCGCACTCGGCGGGATATTCTGCGTCCGTGTAGCACTTTTCCGCTTTCGTCGTGAAGAAAAAACAGGGTATGCCCGAAAGCGCCGAGAAGGCTTCCTCCAGATCCTCGTGCACCTGCACATCGGCATACTGCCAATAATCCAGCCCGGCACGGCGCACGGCGCTCTCGGAGATTTCGAACCCCAGCGGCTTTATAAGATGCAGAACGCTCCCCGTCGCTGCGCAGGTGCGTGCAATATTGCCCGTGTTCTGCGGGATCTCGGGTTCTACAAGGACGATGTGAAACATGCTTTTATTGTAATACAGATCGACGCGCTTTGCAAGGGGCTCGGAAAAATTTCATGTAAATTCCCCCATGCAGGTATAAAATTTCTGTCATACGTTCATCATCATGGGGCATGGAGGCAGGTATGAAGAAGTTTTTGTTCGGGCTTTTGGTGATAGCGGCGATCGTGGGAATTTGCTTCGCGTTCGGGGATCTTCATTCAAAAAACGAGAGCGCTCAGGCGTATCTTCGCGTACATATCCGCGCCGATTCCAACGAGGAGGCGGCGCAGGCAGTCAAATATAAGGTGCGGGACGAAGTGGTGAAATTCCTCACCCCCGTCGTCGCACAGTGCGAGACAAAGGCCGAGGCGATGCAAAAAATAGGGCAAAATCTTGACGGCATCGAAATGGTCGCGGAAAATGTGTTAAAGAAAAACGGCTTTCCCTATGGGGCGCGGGCGTCACTTCGCAAAGAGGAATTCCCCACCCGCATCTACGACGGCGTGACCCTCGACGCGGGCGTCTACGATGCGCTCATCCTGGAGCTCGGCTCGGGAAAAGGGGATAATTGGTGGTGCGTCGTCTACCCGCCCCTCTGCTTTTCAGGCACGCAGAATATCGTTTACAAAAGTAAGATCGCCGAGATCATAGAAAACTTTTTCGGGTGACCGCATCACCCCGAGCTACGCGTGGGTGAACCGCGTCATGCTGAGCCGATTAGCCTATACCATGTCCGTAAGAGCCTATCCTCGAAGCATCCCCTTATACGCAGTCCGAACACGTTTGATCACGTCACCCTGCCCCGACCGCGGCTTCTATTGATTATCCAAGGTCGGCGCGAGCGGTCACCGACCGCGAAGTAGCATCGTCGAAGGGTGACCACATAATAATGTCATGCTTCGACAAAGCTCAGCATGACGATATTGGAAACATACGGACTTCGTACCCACGGATTCTTCGAAGAGTTGCTTTTGCGGACAACCGTATTGACACGAGCGGCTCAGAATGACGCTTTATCAGGCACAGGTCAACATGACGCTTTATTGGGCGCGGGGCAGCATGACGCGCTTAATGCCACTCTCTTCTATTTCAAATTACTTTGCGAGGGCAAAGCTGTTTGCCAGAAGCGAAGTGACTTCTTCAAAGGAAACGCTGCCGTCGAGAAGGACAGAGATCCAGTGCTTTTTGTTCATGTGCCAGCCGGGGAGGATGCGAACGCCATCGACAATTTTCGAGATCTCCTCGGGGTCGGCGCGAAGGTCTGCAACTTCCATCGTCTCCTCGCCCGCAAAGCCGAGGCTGCTTTTTTTCGCAGTGAGAACGGCGGCGTACCACTTGCCCGTATCTTTACGGCGCAAAACCGCATTATCGGGGAACTTTTCCCAGAGATATTCGGGCTCACTGCCGTACTTTTCGAGGGCATGGGCGAGGAGCCGCTCCGTCTGAGGTTGCTTGAAAAACGCACCGTCGAAGCAGTGCGCGGCGATATCCTCGAGGGCCGCCTCGAAGGCCGTGCGCACCCTTCCCACGAACTCGCCGCCCGCCTCCTCGACGAGGTGCAACGTATAAGGCTCGCCTATCTCACATTCGATAAGTACGGTCTTCACCTCGCCCGTCGGCAAGATCGTGACGGTGAGCTCGAATTCGCCCCCTAAGATGCGGACATGGTATGCCCATTTTCCGTCTTGCTCGCAAAATCCGTACGCTTTCAGCCGCTCAAAATTCGGCGATTTGTTCCGGAAGAAATCGGTCATGGCTGCGTCCTTTCGATCACGCCCCCGCCGAGGCACTGCGTTTCGTCGTATAAGACGGCGAATTGCCCCTCTGTGACGGCACGCTGGGGTTCATAGAAGAAAATCTCCGCTTGCGTCTCCCCGATCCGATGCACGCGAACGCGCTGCTCCTCTTGCCGATAGCGGAACTTTGCCGTACACTCGAACACATCATCCTCGGGCATGGTAGGGATATAATTCATCGAGCTCACAAAACAGGCGCGCGAAAGAAGCGGCGTTTCGTCGCCGTGGGAAACATATAAAACGTTGTTTTCGAGGTCCTTTTTGACGACGAACCATCTGCCGTCCTCCCCCTTCTTCCCGCCCAAATTGAGCCCCCTGCGTTGGCCGAGCGTGTAGTACATGAGCCCGATGTGCTCGCCTACCTCTTCGCCCGCAAGCGACAAGATCTTGCCCGGCTGTGCGGGAAGATACTCCTGCAAGAATTTGCGGAAGTTGCGCTCCCCGATGAAGCAGATACCCGTCGAATCCTTCTTTTTCGCCGTCGCAAGGCCGTTTTCCTCGGCGAGGCGGCGCACCTCGCTCTTTTCGAGAGCGGCGAGCGGGAAGAGGACGCCATCGAGCTGCGGCTGCGTAAGTTGACTTAAAAAGTAGGTCTGGTCCTTTCCCCTATCCTTCGCCTTCAGAAGGCGGTGCAAGCCCTTCTCATGCGAAATGCCGCAGTAATGCCCCGTTGCGATAAAGTCGGCGCCGAGCTTTTTCGCATGCTCCTTGAAGGGGCCGAACTTGATCTCGCGGTTGCAAAGAACATCGGGGTTGGGCGTCCTGCCCGCCCTGTATTCCGCAAGGAAATAGGAAAAAACGCGGTCCAGATACTCGCTGGCAAAATTCACCGTGTAGTAGGGAATATCGAGCACGCCCGAGACGCGCTTCACATCCTCAAAGTCGTCGTCCGCCGTACAGACGCCGTTCTCGCCCGTCTCCTCCCAATTCCGCATGAAGAGGCCGATAACGTTGTATCCCTGATTTTTGAGAAGAAGCGCCGCGACCGAGCTATCCACTCCCCCGCTCATTCCCACGACGACCGTCTTTTTCGGCATATTCCCTCCCCCGAAAAATTTTTCTTCATTTTACCATATCCGCGCAAAAATATAAAGCATTTTTGTAAAAGATATGGTATAATGTGGGAAAAGAAGCATTTGCACTCGTAGCGCAATTGGATAGCGTGTCGGCCTCCGACGCCGAAGGTTGTGGGTTCGATCCCCGCCGGGTGCACCAAACTCCCCGAACGATTTTTGCCGTTCGGGGAGTTTGAATTGTAGGCGCGAATTATCCCCGCCGGGTGCACCAAAATAAGGCAATTTGCGTTCGTTTGCGCGGGATTTTTTCTGAGAAATTTGCATTTTCTCATTTCGACAAATATCGAAATAATATATAAAATCTGTGTTTTTACTTTAATTATCCCGATAAAACAGCGAAAAAGTCTATTCAGAACACTGCGGGCAGGGGCTATGAGGGCGGGACGATCGAAATTATGGGTAAGGGCACGCGCTTTTCCGCAAGTTTCTTATTTTGATACTCATCGAAATATATATAAAATTTAAGACTTTTGCTTGAAATGTTGCTGTTTTTGCTATAAATCTTTTCTGTAACCGGCCGCAGCGATGAACGCGTCGGGGCAGGGCGAAAAATCGCTTCGGTACACGCTACTTAAGACGGCGCAACTGCGTGTGGGCTTTCCGCTGTGCCCGAAAATCTTCTCCCAAAGCAAAAATCGGCCAAGTTTTTGCAAAAAACAGGCTTGAAAAACTTGTAATTTCGTTTATAATCGTGTATAATCTCTTTTGGTAATAAAATGCAATTTATTCAGGAGGAATATTTCAATGGCTAAAAAGTATTGCTATCTGTTCACCGAGGGCAACGCGAACATGCGCGAACTCCTCGGCGGCAAGGGCGCAAACCTCGCGGAGATGACCAATATCGGTCTCCCCGTCCCGCAGGGCTTCACTATTTCGACGGAGGCTTGCACGCAGTACTATGAGGACGGCAAGCAGATCAATCCCGAGATCCAGGCCGAGATCATGGAATACATCGATAAGATGGAGCATATCACCGGCAAGAAGTTCGGCGATAAGGAAAATCCTCTTCTCGTCTCCGTCCGTTCGGGCGCACGTGCTTCCATGCCCGGCATGATGGATACCATTCTGAACCTCGGCCTCAACGAAGAGGTCGTCGAGGTCATCTCCAAGAAGTCGAACAACCCCCGCTGGGCTTGGGACTGCTACCGCCGTTTCATCCAAATGTTTTCCGACGTCGTCATGGAAGTGGGCAAGAAGTATTTCGAAAAGCTCATCGACGAGATGAAGGAGAAGAAGGGCGTCAAGCAGGACGTCGAACTCAATGCGGACGACCTCAAAGAGCTTGCCAACCAATTCAAGGCAGAATACAAGAAACAGCTCGGCAAGGATTTCCCCACCGATCCCAAGGAACAGCTCTTCGAGGCGATCAAGGCTGTCTTCCGTTCGTGGGATAACCCCCGTGCGAACGTCTACCGCATGGACCACGACATCCCTTACAGCTGGGGCACCGCAGTCAACGTACAGATGATGGCGTTCGGCAACATGGGCGATAACTGCGGCACGGGCGTTGCCTTCACCCGCAATCCCGCCACGGGCGAGAAGGGGCTCATGGGCGAATTCCTCACCAATGCACAGGGCGAGGACGTCGTCGCGGGCGTCCGCACTCCCATGCCCATCTCCAAGATGGCAGAGGTCTTCCCCGACGTCTATAAGCAGTTCCAGGAAGTCTGCAATATCCTCGAGAACCACTATCACGACATGCAGGATATGGAGTTCACCGTCGAGAACGAGAAGCTCTATATGCTCCAGACCCGTAACGGCAAGCGCACGGCGGCAGCGGCCATAAAGATCGCATGCGACCTCATCGACGAGGGCATGATCACCGAACAGGAAGCCCTCATGCAGATCGATGCGAAGTCCCTCGATATGCTCCTTCACCCGCAGTTCGACCCGAAGGCTCTGAAAGAAGCGGACAAGAACATCGTCGGCAAGGGCATCGCGGCTTCCCCCGGTGCGGCGGCAGGCTCCATCGTGTTCACCGCAGAGGATGCCGTGAAGGAAGGCAAGGCGGGCAAGAAGGTCGTCCTCGTCCGTCTGGAGACTTCCCCCGAAGATATCGAGGGTATGAAGTTCGCACAGGGCATCCTCACCGTCCGCGGCGGCCAGACCTCGCACGCGGCAGTCGTTGCCCGCGGCATGGGTACCTGCTGCGTCTCCGGTTGCGGCGATATCAAGATGGATGAAGAGAACAAGTGCTTCACCCTCGCCGGCAAGACCTATCACGAGGGCGACAGCCTCTCCCTCGACGGCTCCACGGGCAATATCTACGATTGCCTCATCCCCACCGTTCCCGCAGATCCCAACTCGGGCTACTTCGGAAGGATCATGGAGCTCGCCGATAAATATAAGGCTTTGGGCGTGCGCACGAATGCGGATACCCCCAAGGATGCAAGGCAGGCGGCGGCGTTCGGTGCACAGGGCATCGGCCTCTGCCGTACCGAGCACATGTTCTTCGATCCCAAGCGCATCGGCGCGTTCCGCGAAATGATCTGCGCCGACACGAAGGAAGAGCGCGAAAAGGCACTTGCCAAGATCGAGCCCATGCAGCAGGAGGACTTCGAAGGCCTCTTCGAGGCGCTCGGCGGCCAGCCCGTCACCATCCGCTTCCTCGACCCGCCGCTCCATGAGTTCGTTCCCACCGAAGAGGCGGATATCGAAGCGCTCGCCAAGGCACAGAAGAAGACGGTTGCCCAGATCAAGCAGATCATCTCCGATCTCCACGAATTCAACCCGATGATGGGTCACCGCGGGTGCCGCCTCTGCGTCACCTATCCCGAGATCGCCGTCATGCAGACGAGGGCAGTCATGAAGGCCGCCATCGCCGTCGCAAAGCGCCATAAGGATTGGAAGGTCGTGCCCGAGATCATGATCCCGCTCACGGGCGAAGTCAAGGAATATAAGTTCGTCAAGGATATCGTCGTGAAGACGGCGGAAGAGGTCATCAAGTCCAAGCACAAGAAGATCAAGTACGAAGTGGGTACCATGATCGAGATCCCCCGTGCGGCACTCACCGCGGACGCGATCGCGAAGGAAGCGGACTTCTTCTGCTTCGGCACCAACGACCTCACCCAGATGACGTTCGGCTTCTCCCGCGACGACGCAGGCAAATTCCTTCCCGCCTACTATCAGAACAAGATCTATGAGAGCGACCCGTTCGCAAGATTGGATACGACGGGCGTCGGCCAGCTCATGGAGATGGCGGTCAAGAAGGGCAAGAAAGGCAACAAGAAGCTGCACACGGGCATCTGCGGCGAACACGGCGGCGATCCTTCGTCCATCGAGTTCTGCCACAACATCGGGCTTTCCTATGTCTCCTGCTCGCCTTACCGCGTTCCCATTGCAAGACTTGCAGCGGCACAAGCCAACATCAAGAATCCGAGAAAGTAAGTTATCTCAATGTGAAAAAGACACCCGCTTGGGTGTCTTTTTTGTGCATTGATCGAAGAGGGACCGCGTCATCCTGCCTCGCGTCCGTCAAACATGTCATTCCGAGGCACGCAGTGGCAGGAAATTAACGTTGACGTGTATATATTTAATGAAATTGAAAACTTGACTTGTTTTTAATATGGTAGTATAATATGTACGAACGCGGAGGCTGTTATGAAACCGAATGTAAAAAGAGCTATCATATGGGTTTTGATCGCCGCAGGGGTCTGCCTGATTGCGATGGTGATATTTTTCACGGCTTTTTATGACGGTCCCGCTCCCGTCTACTATACTTTAAGTTATGGAGTGGTCGGCGAAGGGGATCTTGAGGGAGAAAGGCTGCAAACCGTTCAAGAGGAACAGAACGGGACACCGATCTTGGCCGTAGCGGCAGAGGGTTGGCATTTTACGGGCTGGTCGGACGGATATTCCGATGCAAGGCGTATTGACTACAAAGTTTCGTGGGATAAGGCCGTAAAAGCAATTTTTGAAGAAGGTCCTCCGGAAAGTCAGGGAATAGAGAGTATTCAGCTCCATTTTTATGCGCAAAAGGGTGGGAGGATCGAAGGCGAGCTATACCAAGATATACTATATGGCCAAAACGGCAGCACGGTCGTCGCCATTCCCGATGAAGGGTACCGATTCGTGCGATGGTCAGACGGGGAAACGGATGCGGTCAGGAAAAACCTGTGTATCACATCCCAACCGCAAGACTTTATTTATGCGGAGTTTGAGCGCTATTCTCGGCTTTTCACCTATCATTACAATGAGGCGACATCCGCGAATACCGAGGAAAATGTTTTGCTCACCTTGGATAATTTGAGCAGTATCCGCCTTCCCGTCCCGCAGAGAGAAGGCTATCGGTTCAAAGGGTGGTATTCCGATTGGCATCATACCGTGCAAGTCTCGGATGATTGCGGAAAGTTGATCGCAGGAAAAGAATGGTTTCAGGGGGAATGGTGGTACGATACACAGATCAATCCCGAGAATCAACTGTATGCGAAATGGGAAGCCGTAAAAGAAGTCCCGAAATATAAGATCTTGATCGTTTGTGTGACGGAAGTGCATGGAGACTTTGAAACCAATCACGGTAAAACCGATGTGGTCAGAGTGGATTTTGTAATGTCCGAATTGCAAAAAAAATTGTGCCTGCAAACTGCGGAGCGGCTTGAGGCCTATTTAGAAGCGCTCATGAATGCGACCGTAGATTTTGAAGTCGATACCTATTTCACCAAGGAACCGCTCACAAGAGAGAATTTCTATGCGGGAACGGACGCATGGTTAAATACTTCATATGGGATCTATACAAAGCATATCCCTGAGATAAGTTCGATGCTCGGGGATTACAGGAGCGTCATTGCCGTTTACAGTTTGAATGATTACGATAACGAGCTGGGAGGGGCAGCAGGCGGCGGATCGGCAAAGTACGGACAGATCCCTCTTGAGTTTTTGGAGTTCACGTATGAACAAGCGATCTTCGATGAAACATATCCGGGAGTATATTCAGGCTGGTCAAGCAAATTGGAAGGCATGATCATGGCGTTCACATACACCGTTGAACTCCAATTAAACGATGAGGATAATTACGGGTTTGCAAACGCAGCGAGATATTTCGGTGAAAAAGAGGGAGGTTTCGCCACTTACTTTTCAATTATCGGTCCTTATCTGCGGGACGAGTTTGAGGCAGAGGAAGGGAAGGTGGGGATCCCTTACTCGTTTTGGGAAGGAACATACGAAGGGAAAAATGTTCCGTAGTCAAATCATTGGCAGAAGCAAATTAGAAGCGGCGCCGTTTGGCGCCGCTTTCCTTCTCTTGCCCACCCCTTGAGGGGTGGGTGTCGCCTTTGACGACAGAAGGGGTGTCATTCTAAAATACATGGGAGGCTTTTTTACTCCACCCGTAGCACGAAAAATTTCAAATAGTGGGTCTCGTCGGCGGAGAGGAGCGCGGGATGGTCGGGGGCCTGCGTGCGCACTTCCACGCACTGCGCCCTTCTTCCCGCGCGGCGCGCCGCCTCGATGAGCATCTTCTCGAACATCGCCATCGTTACAAAGTGCGAACAGGAAGAGCTCACCAAAAACCCGCCGGGATTTACGAGCTTGAATCCCAAGAGGTTGATATCGAGGTACCCCTTCAAGGCATCGGGCGCTTCGGCGGCGGATTTGCAGAAGGCGGGCGGGTCCAAAATGACGCAATCGAAGCTCTGCTTTCGGGCATGGTATGCCCGAAGAAGCTCAAATGCGTCTCCGCACACCGTCTCGACATTGGTAAAACCGTTGAGTGTGGCGTTGCGCTGCACGTTCTCGAGGGCGAAGGGAGAGGCGTCGAGCGCAGTCACATGCCCGGCGGCAAGGGCGGCGTTCATCGAAAAGCCCCCGCTGTTGCAAAAACAGTCTAAAACTTCCCCGCGGGCGTAGCGGCGCACGGCGAGCCGGTTCTCCTTTTGGTCGAGAAAATACCCCGTCTTTTGCCCGTTTTTGAGGTCCACAGCCATTTTCAGCCCATTTTCCTCGATCTCCACCCAGTCGGGCACTTCCCCGAAGAGTAGCCCCGTCTCCTCGGGCAGCCCCTCTTTTTTGCGCACGGCGACGTCGGAGCGCTCCCAAATGCCCTTGGGCGAGAACTCCTCGACGAGCGCACGCACGATGAGATCTTTGCGAAGATACACCCCGAGCGAGAGGAGTTGCACCGAGAGATAGTCGCCGTATTTATCGACGATGAGGGCGGGAAGATCGTCCGCCTCGGCAAAGACGGCGCGGTAGCAGCTCTCGTAGCCGAGCGATTTTCGATAGGAATTTGCGGCATGAATGCGGGCATGGTATAGCTCGAAGCCGTCTTCTTCGCTCCCGCGGATGAAGATGCGCACCAAAATTTTGGACGCATGGTTGATGTAACCCTTGCCGATATAGCGGCCGCCAAAGGCGCGCACCGTCGCCAGGGCGCCGTTTTTATCCTTGCCCTCGATGCGGGCGACCTCGTTGGCGTAGACCCACGGATGCCCCGCCAAAATGCGCTTTTCCTCTCCCTTCTTGAGGATGATTTCGTAAGACATGCCACTATTATACCGCAATTTTTTGTAAATGTAAAGTAAGAAGCGAGGCTTTGCTCGCTTCGCTCGGAATAAAGACGGGCGGGGATCTGCATTAAGTCAACCGCGGCATGCTGCCCCACGGGCCGCGTCATTCCGCCCCGTGCGTTTACCCCCGCAGATCTTCACGCGATCCTACCGAGTATGCCCTGCGGTTTCGCCA
>CANQCA010000027.1 GCA_947589585.1 uncultured Clostridia bacterium | reverse complement strand
AGCCGCTCATCGCACATCTCGTAGAGGATTTTCGCCGTAAGCGACCCCTTCCCCTCCGCAATCACGGAGGAGATTTCATCTGATATTGTTTTCGGCATGATTTTCTCCTGTGGGGAAAAGTTTAGGGTTGCGCGGGCGAAGCCGGCGTGAGCGTGGCGAGGACATTTTCAAGCGCGATAACGGTTTTTTTGAATTCCGTAAGTCTTTGATCGAGGATCGGCTGTACGTCCGCAAAGGGCTCCATTCTCTCCTTTACCGTGAGAATTTCCATAGCCTTGCCTTTGCCGGGAATGTCGACTGTGACGGTGTGGTCAGTGTGATTGAGGGGGACCATGCCCGCAGTCTCGAGCGCTTGAATGATTCTTGCCTGCATAGGCGACCAAATGCCATTGTTCTTACTGTTCTCCAGCTCGATTTTCAATTGATATCCTTTTCCGTCTGACGGATTCAACAAAACGATATGGAACAGGGCCTTCAAGTTACTGTGCTTTTCGCCCGCAAAAGCATCTTCCATCTTCTGCGTCATAAACTGCTGGGCGTCTTCGGCTGTCGTTGCGCCAAAGAAGTCTTTACAATATTGGCGCACTTTTTTGGGCGTTGCGGAATTTCGATAGGTGTCAATGGCTTCAAGTGCATCCTTGTGTTCGTTTATAATCTCTTCACAAAGTGCATATACACTGGGGTTTTCATGTAACAAATTGTTCGTAACCATATCTTTATAATCCTCCAAAATCATTTTTATTTTTCTTCTTTGTTTGGGTGTCATTTGGGTCTTCATTGGCGGGACGTCCAATTCGTCAATCAATTCTTCCAAAATTTTGCAGACGCCGCGCTCATTTCCATAATCAAAAATGCAATATCTGTCGTTGTATTGTTCGTCACCGCCCCGATTGACGGGGATGTTGCCAAGCGGAGAAATCAAAACGAAGATCTTCTTGCTGTCAGGATAGATGGCGTCGATATAATCCTCATATTTGCAGAGTTGGTCGCTGTGCGTTTCCGTTCCCGTCTTGTTTTCGATCACAATGACGGTCTTGACGACGGAGGACGCAGTCTCTTCGTCTTTGGCACTGATCTTCACAAGAATATCGATATATCCCGCTCGCTTTCCTCTTCCGTTTTCATTTGTATGAACTTCTGTTTCAACACTGATGTCTCCCTGTGACAGGTCAATCAGTGCCTGCCGATTTTTCGCAACCGATTGCAAAATTTCGGAATTGGGTCTCGTTTTTATCGGGCGGGACGTGCCGCTCGGCTTCTCCTCTCGCACCGTATCATCCCACAAATAATAAAGGAACTTCCGGATCGGAGCGTCCCCCAAATGGTGCGGATTACTAGGTGCCAAAAGTCCCGCAAAAAAAGACGAGTGATGGCGTTCGGCACTCTGGAGATGAAACGCGGTAAACATGTTGATCTCATCGTTTTCCTTCTGTTGGATTTTTCCCAACGCTTCTGCCAACTTTTTGAGTTCATCTTGCAGGTTGTTTTTTGCCATTGTGTTCTCCTTTTCGTATTTTTTGAACGGCGTTGCGCCGAAATTTCCTTGAAAGTCCTCGTCGGCGGAAGGTGCGGGGGGCGCCCAAAGGACTTTCCCCGTGCGGACGTCGATGAGCTTTCTCTTCTCTACGGCGAAGTTCTTGTTCCCCTCCGCGATCGTGAAGGTCAGATCGCCGTCTCCCGCGGCAAAGAACGCTTTTTCATCGATTTTTTCGAGCCCTTCCGGGAGAAAGATCGAATGCAGTTCATGGCACTGCGCAAACACATTCGGGTTGAGGTGGCGGAGCGCGGCGGGGAGATTCACCTTTTGCAGCGCAAAGCATTCGCAAAACGCGCCCGGGCCGATCGTCTCGACACCGTCGGGGATCGCGATCTCCTTTAAGCTGGCGCAATGGCAGAAACACTCGCTGCCGATGCGTTTCAATGTGCTCGGAAGCGTTACGCTTTCGAGGTTTATACACCAGTTAAACACTCTCGAGCCCAGAAACATAAAGCCTTCCGGGATCGCCACCTTTCTCAGCCTGTCCCGCTGTTTAAAGACATCATTGGCGATATCCGTCACCCCCTCGGGGATCGTGACTTCCTCTTCGTCTCCGAAATAGTCTTTCAGACTTGCAGTGACAACATATTTCTCAATTTCAAACTTACCTACAATACTACTCATGATCATTCCTCTTTATAATCGTTGAACCCGTACGGATCTGGCTCATCTTCCGATTTTGCGATGTAAGGTGTAAGGCGCCTTGAGCGATGACGACGTCGAATTGCGATGAGCGCCTTCCACAGAACACTGTAAATCTCGGGGTAAAAGACGTTGAACTCCTCTGCGATCTCGATGAGCCCCTTTTCTTCCTTATAGAACAATTCAATCATCTTGCTTTCGCGCTCGGTGAGCATCTCAAGTTGCAGGGAGAGCGCCTTTTCGAGGCTTTCCCCGTCGACGCTGTCCTTGAGTTCCACCCATTTGAGGCGAAAAACATCGTCGAACAGGTTCTCGGGCCAGTGGGCGCCCTTTGCCCGCGAATTCTTCTCGAACTCCGTTGCAAAGCGTTTTTTGTCCTCCGCAAATGCGAGAACGGTATCTTCGAGACCTGCGGCATAAAGCTGTCTGCTCTCTTCCGTTTCGAGTGACTCTTCGTCCAAGCCGTCCATGAAGCTGTCCCGAATTTCCTGCAACCACTTTTCTTCTCTTTGGTCCATGATATATCTCCTTATAAATTTGATTTATTGATACCTTCATGATGCGGGCGGCGGATCAGCTCTGCCCTTTATACAGGGAAAGGGTCTCTTCCGCATAGCTTTTGAGCTTTTCGCGCAGGGTGGGGGGATCGAGGATCTCGAGCTTGTTTCCGTAGCTCAGGCACCATCCGAGGAACACAGGGTCGTCCGGGTTGACCTTGACGCGCACGGAGTATCTTCCTTCTCCCAAGGATGTGACCTGCGTCCCCTCCCCGAATTTATCGATGATATCCCCCACATCTTCCTTTTGGAAGGCGATCCCGACGGTCTCGACCTCCCCGACCCACATCCCGAAAGAGCTCATGCTGTTCTTCAGATCCCCCTCCCTGAACCGCTCTTCGTATTTGTCGGAAAGGGGCATCTCTTTGCCGAAGGCGACCGCCCGCATCCTGTCGATACGGAAGGAAGAGATGTATCTCTCTTCTTCCCGGAAGGCGACGAGATAGTAGTACCCGCCATGATACACCATGGTGATGGGGATCACCTTATAGACGACATTCTTCCCGTCCCGCTTCTTGGGCTCCGGCCTGCCGCTCACGCCGAAATAATAGTATTCGAAGCTTACCCTTCTCCCGTCTTCGATGGCGCTGTTGAGCTTCGTGACGGTCTCCAGAACGTCGCCTTCGGAATGTTTCAGCTTGTCGAAGCAAAGCACGTTGTCTTTAAGTACTTCGGATTTGTTCGTCCCCGCAAGTGCGGCGAGCTTACCTACGATCTCCTCCGTCTGTTCCCGCGAGAGAAAGGCCGCCGACTGCGTCGCATCGATGAGGAAACGGATCGCGTCGATGCCGAGGTCCTGCTTGATAAAATAATATAAATTCTGCCGTTTGCGTTTCTTCTGCACATATCCGAAAGTTTTCAGCGCGGCAAGGTCGGATGACAGCGACTTCCTCTCGCATGAAATACCCTTTTTGTGAAGCTGTATGAGTATCTCCTTCGTGCTCATCGGATGGCCCTCATCCGTCTGCGTGCGCAAAATATCGTAGATCTCCACCATTTTGATCTTTTGGTTTTCGCTCTTCGGCATCGTTCGCTCCTTTGCGTTTTCTGTCCCGATTATAACACAATTCCGCCCCTCGGTCAATCCATGGTGTCCCGTTTATTACCCATGACAAAGATTTTGAAAAATTTTTTCACCCGAAAGAAGCAGATAAAGCACGAGGAAAAGCGGCGGGAGAATGTTCTCCCGCCGCTTGGGGTTGGTGCTGTTCAAATGTGCCGTGCGTGCGCGCGGGCTGTGCCGCAATTTAGCGGCGGTGCTTCCCGGTGGCGCAGCAGATGGCAATGATGCCGCCGATAAGAACGACTGCGATACCTGCAACGATGCCGATGATCATGCCCATGTTGGGCCCCTTCTTCGGGCTGCCCGCGTCGGCCGCAGGGTCTTGGGCACCCCCATCGGGAACAGAGCCCTCGCCGGGGTCGGTCGTTTCGCCGCCGGGAACAGAACCCTCGCCGGGTTGAGGATCGGGTTGAGGTTGAGGATCGGGTTGAGGTTGGGGTTCGGGTTGAGGCTCGGTTCCGCCACCTTCGCCGCCTTCTTCACCGCCTTCGTCGGGTTTGTGATCGGGATCGGTGTCACCACCTTCTTCGCCACCCTCATCGGGGTTAGGATCGGGTTGAGGTTGAGGTTGAGGTTCAGGTTCGGGTTGCGGGTCGGTTCCGCCACCTTCTTCGCCACCTTCATCGGGATCCTCTTCGAGCATGGGAATCTCCTCCTGCTTCTCTAAGGTCTCTCCGCAAACAGCGCACACGGAACCCTCGGTGAGCCCGGGCGTCGTCGTAGTGGGTTCCTGTCTCGGAAGGGCCTTCGGCGTGTGTGCCGCTTCGACCACTTCTCTGCCCTGTACGGCTTCACAACCCTCGTGGGAACACTTCTTCCCTGCCGTAAAGCCGTCGGCGGTGCAGGTCGCGGGAACGGCGGGAACGTCCACACTGAAGTCGTGTCCGAGCGCGGGGATGACGTTGCTTTCATCTTCCGGTTCGCCGCAACGGGTGCAGGCTCTGCCGGCAGTGCGGCCGGGCGTCGTGCAAGTCGCCTTGACCGCGGGCTGATTATCCTTCATCTCATGGCCGAGGGGCTCTACGGGTTCAACGCCTTCCAAAACGATACCGCAGACGGCACATTTCGTACCCTTGGTGCTGCCGGAATTGGTGCAGGTCGCGGGAACGGCTTCAACGCTTTCTTCTTTGTGTCCCAAAGCATTGCTGCCGTCCTTAGCCTCTTCCCCTTCGACCATTTGATTTATTCTGATGGTAGAATAAGAGTAAATTCCGTCCTCGATATCATCTTCGCTCTTCTCCTGTTCCACCATGGCTTCTGTGAATGTCTCTTCGTCAATGAAGAAGTCGAAGAAGAAGGTCTCGGCTTCCGTACAAGTGGCATCCTCATGCGAATCAGAATCAAACTCCAAGACGACTTGTGAAGCATGTTCGCAGAACGTGCCGTAAGGATTTTCATCCGTCGGCGTCCAATCGGAGAAGCCTTGGCACTTCAAATACACCGTCACGATCGCTTTGCCCTTTACGACCAATTCCTCTTGAACGAAATAGACCTTTCCATCATCGTCTACCATTTCCTTTCTTTCGGTTTCCTCGACTCTGCGGAATTCGACGGTATAGCCCTTTCCGTCCCCCTGTTCGGTATCCAACATGTATGTGTGGCCGCTGGCAGGCATAGACACACTTCCCCCGTCGTCCGGGCAAAGCATATCGCAATATTTGCAATAGTGTCTGCACTCAATGCCGGGCTTCGTGCAAGTCGGCCAATCCCACAAATTTACCGGATCTTCGTAAACGTAAAGATGTCCTGTGGCGGGAATGACGAGATCGTCTGCACGATAGAGGGTCGTACCGGTTTCGTAGTCGAAATCGCATCCGCAAATCGAGCACTTTTCATAGGCGATGGTGCCGTTCATTTCGCATTTCGCATCCACCTGCGTGTGCTTATTTGCTGCGGGGAAGGTGTGCACGTTGTGCAGGATGAGGGTCTTGCTCATCATGTTGTCGTCAAGCACGAGGGTGGTGATGAACTGATTCGTCTCCTTCACCTGATACACATAAGGAAGTTCGCAGGAGATGACATTGGGCTGCTGCTCCTGCGTGCCCTGTGCGTTGCGGGCTCTCGAACGGGTAGCGGGCTGGGCAATGGCGTTCGGCAGGTTGATGGTTTTAAGGGCCACGCAGCCTTCGAACATGCTGTAGATATTGGCGTTCTCATCCATTTGGAACTTGGTGAGGTCGATACTCGTAAGGCTCGTGCAGCCGCCGAACATCTTGCTGTAGCTCAAAACATTTTCCGTGTTGAACGAGGAGACGTCGATGCTCTGAAGGGACGTGCAGCCGTAGAACATACTTGAGACGCCGCGAAGATCGCTCGTATCGAAGTTGGTAAAGTCGATCTCGGTGAGCTGATCGAGCCCTGCGAAGAGCGACCCGCACTCGATGGGCGAAAGAATGGTCCCCGGGTACACGAACGCGATCTTGGTGCCCTTGCCCTCTTCGTTGCGGTAGAGGCGGATGTAGGTATCGATGCGGACGTAGGTATCCTTATAGCCCTCGGGCGCTTCCTTCAAAAACTTGATGCTCGTGAGCGACTTATAGTCCTTGACGAGGGTGCGCCATTCGCGGGTGAACCGACGGTCTACGGAAGTTACGCCGTAGTCCTCGGCGGGGTATTCGTCTTCCGCTACGGGGGTGCCGTACTGCACGTTGATAAAGCTGATATTGAAGGGCTTCTCGTCAACGGTGGTGATCGTCACATGGTGCACTTCGGTCGCGAGATCGTCGACATGGTAGACGAGCGTATTGAAGCGCGGCTCACCGTTCAATTTGATGCCCTCTTCCTGCACTTGGCCGTCTACGGTGACTGTAGCGGAGCCGTATGTGAGGCCTGTATCGGCGAACACTTCGAACCCGCTACCGAGGAAGGAGAATTCGAACTTTGCGCCGCTCTTTGTCGTGGAGAGCTTGCCGTTGGCGGCGTTCTCCACAAAGCCGTCTTCTTCTTTCGCCGTAAGATCGGCCTTATCGTCCATGTAGGTGGAGGGCTTGACGGTCTGGTTGAGCTGCGACTCGATGCCCGCATACACTTCCTTGATGACGGTGTTGCCGTCCTTCTTGCCACCATCGGAGCCGTTATCCCATATGATGAACTTGAAGTAGCGAAGCTTGGTGCGGGCAAAGCTGATCCTCTGGCGCGCGGCGTTGACATTGGCGCTGTCGCCGTTGAAAAGTTCCGTCCAACCTTTCACGCCCGCTTTGTTGCTTTCGTCATGGTCGGCGGTTGCATATTCTTCCGCCGTGCAGGAATAGAGGGCGTACTTATACAGCCTGTCGTTGCCGTTGGTGCGGCGGAGGACTTCGAAATAGTTGAAGATCTGATCGCTCTGCGTGTCGATGATGAACACGTGAGGAGGAACCTCTCTGCCGCCTTGATAGACGGAGTGGAAGGCCGTGCCTTCGTCGCCGTCCACAATGCTCTCGGCGTGGCTGCCATTTTCGGCTTTGGGCGCGAGAAGCACTTTCCAGCCCGTGTTGGGCGTCTGATTGTCGATGGTGGCGTTCTTGATGCTGTCGACGAACTGCGGCTGCCAGCCCTTGAACTCATCCGCCTTTTTGAGGTCTGCGTCGGTGACTTTGGGATTGATGATATTCTCGAGAGGAATATCCTTGATATCCTTTACGGCGACTTCCTCATCTCCGGGCATGCGCAGACCGATATGCAAGTTGCCGAGGCCGCCCCAGTTTGTAAGCTCCGCCGAGATAAAGATGACGTCGTTCTCCTGCAATTCGACTTCCCATTTGTACTTCGTATCCTCGGAGAAATTATAGAGGCCCCGGGTGGAAATGGTACAGTCGGCTTCTCCTTCTGCGCTATTCTTACCCTTGAAGAACTGCACCTTGGAGACGTCGTCCGCCCTCACATAGAAAGTGTGCGTCCCGCTCTTGGTCGCTCTGAACTTGAAGGTGCTGTGGAAATATTCGAGTTCGGTGTGTCTGAAGTCCCCCTTGCCGGGCACACTGCCCGTCTCGGTGGAAGTGGGATCCTTGTGGTCTTCGATATACTTTTGTGCCTGTTCGATGGAGGGCTGCTTGCTGCCGGCAAGCGGATTCTCCTGCGTGCCGAGGTCCCAGACTTCGGTGTAGACGCCGCGGTAGAGAAGGCGCATGCACACGTTCATCGTGACCTGCCGCCCGCTCTCGGTGCGCACGATGATATCGAACTGGTCGTATTCGGTGACGTCTGCAGGCGGGGTGTAAGTTACGGTCTCGGTATCGGGGTCCCATTTCGCCTTGCCGTAGCGCGCTTCGGAGACGGCCACAACTTCCACCTTCCCGGGCGAGGCGAAGGATTTTTCGCTCACGTCGAACACGGTCTCATGCTTGCCGTCCACGTCGCGCTTTCTCGCCGTCTCATGCCCGTCGATGCCGTTCGCCCACTCATAGGCGACGGGGACGAAATCGGGAAGGCTTTCGAGGAACTCGAGCTGGTCCTTGGTGAACATCTCGGGCTTGATGTTGGCGAAGTAGCCCTTATTCACCCAATCGAGAATGTTCACACGGTCGACAAGGCCGATACGGTAGACGAAGTCGGCGCGCTTGTTCTCGCAATACTTGGGGCTCAGCTTGTAGGTGTAGAACATATCCACGAACTTATCGGGCCCGAAGGAATGGAGGAGCGTCGCGTACATGGAGAGCTGGTCGAAGTGGGCATTGCTGCCTTCGTTGAGCTCGCCGTAGTCGTCGATCTTCTCTTCCTTTCCCGTCGTCTTATTTACGTAGGTCTGGTCGCGGTTGACGGTCAGCGAACGCTGTATTGCCGTGTACGGGTGAACATAGTCGCCATGCTCGACGCCGATGACGCGGCTATCCATGTTGCAAAGCATGCTGTAGATGAGAAGGATGAGGGTGTTGTTCCAGACCTCGCCGTCGCCGTCGCAGAAGCCCCAATTGACGCCGTAGGTCGCCGCCTGCACGTGGCCGAGCTCGTGGAAGGTCCCCCAGTTCCCCTTTGTGGTGAGCGTCTCGTAGTTCATGCAGATGGGGAACCAATAGGGCGGCTGTGCGCAGAAGTTGGAATTGAGCGCGACCGCCTCGCCCGCGGGGACGTGCATGTCGTAGCACATCGTCATGTTGTAGTTGTACGCCCTGCCGTTGAGGGAGATATCGATGGCGAATACGCTGTGCCAGAAGTAGGCGAGCTTCTCGATATCGTCGGCATTCCGCATATCCTCGGCGGGGCCGATGAGCTGGCCGTTCTCGACGTCGAGCGTGGCGATGAGCCCGGGCGCGGTGCGGAGCTGCTCATTGAATTCCTCGACGGTGGTCACCCCGAGCACAAAGTGCGGCGTGAGGACAGCCCCATCGATCACCATATCCACATAGCTTTGGGTGGGTTTCACATAGAGGGGGCCGCCGTACATGCTGCCTATGGTGACTTCCATATCCGCCCCCGTGCCGACGATGGTGAACGTCGTGCCCATGCAGGGGACCTTTTGGTTCTGCCACTGCCACTGCCCGTGGAGACCGTAGTTCATCTCCTCGAAGTTGGGATTTTCATTCTTGGCTTCTTCGATGATCTTCTCGTCCCAATATTTGAGATATTCATCCATATTGCGGAAGCCGCTGCCATTTTCGTTGTAGCCCTGATAGCCCATCGTATCCTGATGATGGGTATAGAGCGTGAGCGTTTCGCCCACGCCGAGCCCCTTGATCTTGACCGTGGCCTTCTCGCCGGGGGCGAGATAGAGCCCCGTCGTCATCGGAGAACGGTAGATGGGGTCGGTGACGATGTGCATACTCACAGCCTTCGCCTCATCGGGGATCTTGCCGTAGATAAAGTCCGCGGCGGGGTGCTTTTTGAGCTGGCCGCTCTCTATGATCTGGCTGTAGTGCGTGTTGAAATCCCATGCCTGATGGAGAAGCATGTATTTCTTGAACGCGGAAAAGTATTTTTGCGACGTGACTTGGCCCGTCTTTTCGTCCTTGGGGGAGCGGTCCAGCCCCTTCATCGGGTAGCGGGGATGCTGTTTATCGCCGAGCTGGAGCTCCTCGCCGTTTGCATCGCGAGCAAAATCTATCTTGGCGGCTTCGGGGACCGTCTTGCTCTTTTCGGTATCATACTGCCAAAGCGTATACACGTCGTCCATGACGTCGACATGTTCGCGCACGATATCGTCCTTCAAGACTTCCATGACGGGCTGGCGGACGGTGACGCGCCTTCCGCTGATATCCGCGAGGGAATAGCGCGAGAGCCCTTCGTCGATGCTCTCGGGGCGGATGACGCCCTCCTCCTGAACGCCGAGGCTCGGGGTGGGTGCTGTGGCCTGCGCGCCCTGCGTACCCTGCGTGGCGGCGCCGGCGGAGCGCCTTCCGTCCACAAGAACGGAAACGAGCTGTGCGACGCACATAAAGAATGCGACCGCAAGGCAGATGACGGCATAATTGATCTTTTTCATCTTCATAGCCCATACCTCTTCGAAGACTGTATCGCCCATGGAGTTTTCGGCGAACCTTCTTGTATCCTACGATTTTTATGAAAATCGTGTGATGATATTAACAAAAAAATTTGCGTTTGTCAACAATTCCGCACAAAGTTTTCCAAAAAATTTTTCGGCGCAAAACAAGGGCCGTAAACGGGCATTTTTCTCCCCCGTTTTTTGCCCCCTCGCGTGGGCGTACCCGCGCGACATTTCTTAAGAAAATAAACGAAAAACGGAACGGGCGGGGCCTGTTCCGTTTGCTTGATCGTATGCGGTTTATGAAGCCGGCGTTTGCTTGCGGGATGCGGGGAGATCGAGGTCGAAGCGGGCATACGCCGCGGCGGGAGAAGCAGCTCTCCATCCGCTGTCGGAGATATACGACTCGAAGTACTGCGTAAAGAGCCGCTCGGAAGTGGTCTCGTCCGTTCCGATGGCGCCCACATGATAGTCGGCCACCACGCCTTCGCGGTCGATAAAGGCCGTCTGCGGGTAGGAATTCACCCCGAAGCGGGCAGCAAGCCCGTTCGCGGTATCCCTGACGAATTCGAAGGAGTAGTGATGGCTCTCCTTGAACACGGCAATATTCGCCGCGCTGTCGCCGCCCATGGGGTCGGGATCGATGGCGATGACGCACACGTCATCCTTATAGGTATTATAGGCTTTGGAGAGCCCCGGGAATTCGGTATTGCACCATGTGCAGCCCGTGTAGAAGAAATTGAGCACGATGAGCTTGTAGTCCTCGAGGAGCTCTGAAAGGCGGAGCTGCTTCCCGTCCACCGTGGTATATTGGAAATCATGGAGGACGGAACCCACCTTATATTTCACGCCTGTGCCCGCTTCCCCGCTGATGGGTGCGGCGGTGAGCCACAGCTTACACACGGGGTCTTCGTAGCTCACCTCGTACTTTTCTTCAGCCGAATAACCCGCGGGAAGGGTTGTTTTATCGATCACAGCCATGTACTTTGCGGGAAGGAGGCGGGCCTTGAACACGCCCCCGTTGAGGCTGGAGCGGCGGCTCCTCGCGACCTCGGTGCCGCTCTCGTCCAGAACACTGATGGTGATATCGCTCTGATTGACCGCCTCGCCGCTGTTGCGCAGCAGCCTGAATTCATACTCGATCTCGGTGTTTTTATCGAGCTTGGGAATGGTCTCTATATTATCGCGTGCGTCGCAGCGGACGCAGTGGTGGGAACGCTCCCCTTCCGAGGTGAACGTGGCCGCGCGGTCGACGGTGAAATAGGTTTCCCAATTATGGCCGAGGGGCGCGATCTCACTCGTCTCCGTTTCGCCGCAGCCCGTGCGCGTGCAGGTGCGGGTGCGCGTGCCCGGCTGCGTGCAGGTCGCCGGCGTGGAAGTTACCTTCCAATCGTGGCCGAGGGGCGCAATCTCGCCGTCCTCCCGCGTTTCGCCGCAGCGTTCGCATTGCATCTTGCCGACGCCCGCCACGGTGCAGGTGGGCGCCTTCGTCTCTTCTATGACCCTCCAAAGATGCCCGAGCGCCTCCACCGTCGTATCGCGCGTCTCGGTGCAGTAGTCGCACTCGTAGTGCATGAGACCCTCTTGCGTGCAGGAAGGCTCCTTCCCCTTCACGGGAACGCCTTCCCCCCAGGCATGTCCGAGGGCGGGGGTCTCGTTTTTCTCTACAAAGCCGCAGCCCGTGCGCGTGCAGGTGCGCTCCTCCTCTCCCCCTTGCGTGCAGTTCGCGATCTTGGTCTCCACCCAGCTGCCGAACGCATGGCCGAGGGCGGGAACGCTCTCCGTGACCTCCTTCTCGGGGCAGCCCGAATTGTTGCAGACGCCCGTGCGGGAACCCGCCTCGGTGCAGGTCGGCTCTTTCGTGACCGTCCATGCATAGTCGTGAACATGATCGCCGTCGCCGCATGCGGAGATGAGCCCCGTGGAGCAGACGGCGAGCGCAAATGCCGCCGTTGCCGCAATGAACCTTTTGACTCTTTTCATACCATTCTCCTCCCGCCCGTACATAAATGCGGGCAAAAAGCGATTTTATACGGATTTTTTATCATTATACGCGAAAAATACAAAATTGTCAAGGAAATCTCTCATGTTTATGCAATTATCACGCACTTTTCAAGCCAAGAAAAAACGCCGCCCGCCAAAAGAGCGATGCGGGGGCGCATAGTTTCTATTAAAATCTTCTATGCCTCGGTGCGGGAGAGCAAAACGAGCGTCTCGACATGGCGGGTCTGGGGGAACATATCGTACGGTTCCACGAGGTCGATCTGGTACATGGTATGCCCGTTTTTCGTCCTGACGAGCTCTCCGCTCTCATTCTCCGCGAGCGTTCCCGTCAGGATCCCGAGGTCGCGGGCAAGCGTCGCTGCATTGCAGGAGATCATGATGATCTTCTTTGCGCCGCTTTGCATGATCTCTCTGAGGACGCTCCTTGCAACGCCCGTGCGGGGCGGATCGAGGACGATCGTCGCCTCACCGAGGTTGGGAATTTCGGCAAGGCGGTCCTCCACCTTTCCGCAGAGGTTCTGCATCCTATCCCCAAGGCCGTTGCGCGCTATGAGCTCGTCGGCACAGCGGCTCGCCTCTTCGACGACTTCGATCCCGTACGCATATCTGCATTTTTTGGCGAGCATGGCGGTGAGAAGCCCGCCGCCCGCATAGCAATCGACGACGGTTTCCCCCTCCTCTATCAGCGAACAGATGCGCTCGTACAGCTTCGTACGCACGCTGTCGTTGACCTGCACGAAGGTATTCGGTCCCGCCGCAAAAGCAATGCCGCCCTCGCTGCATTCCACCTCTTTGGGCCCCTTGATGAGGATGAACTCCTCGCCGAAGACGACGTTCGTCGCTCTGTCGTTGACATTGAGAAAGAGGCTGTATTCGGGGAAAATGCCGTCCAAAAGGTGGCAAAAATAATCGATGCCCTTCAGCTCCCGCACCGTCGTGACGAGGGTGACGATGAAGTGATTTTTGAGCTCTCTGACCACGATATGGCGGACATGCCCCCCTCCTTTTTCCTCATCATAGCCGTCGAGGCCGCATTTCTCCATGAAATTTTTGAGGGCGGAGATGAGCGATCTTGCCCATGCGGGATGAAGGGGGCAATCCTCCGTCTCCACGATGCGGTGCGAGCGTTCGGCAAAGAAGCCGATCTGTATCTTTTCTCCGTCGCCGCCGACGGGCATCTGCAATTTGTTGCGGTAGCCGTAGTCCTTTTCGCTCCGCACGCAGGGAGATATATCCGTCTCGATCCCCGCGAGCTTATTGAGAGTATCGCGGACGAGGCCCTCTTTGAATTTGAGTTGCTCCCGGTAGCGGAGGTGCTGGAGCTGGCACCCGCCGCAGCGGTAAAAGACAGGGCATTTCGGCCGCACGCGCTCCTCGGCGGGCGTTAAAATTTCCACCGCCTTCGCATAGGCCGTATTCCCCTTCACCT
Organism: uncultured Clostridia bacterium; assembly: GCA_947589585.1. Classification (GTDB taxonomy): domain Bacteria; phylum Bacillota; class Clostridia; order Christensenellales; family Borkfalkiaceae; genus Gallimonas. Next base: position 1,204 of record CANQCA010000027.1, on the reverse strand, counting down.
TTAGTATCTTAACGCGCGCACGTTCCCCCTTAAGAAGATAGGGAACAAAGAGGGTGAGATCCCCGCATTTTGCGACGCCCTCGCCCTGCGTGCCGAGGCGCTCAGCTTCCACGACTGCTTCATCGTTTTTTTGCATATTCACCTCCGTATGCGCCTTACGATCGCGTTCACGGATTTTTGGCACAGAAACATGAGAAGATCATACCCCGCAAAAAGGGCCGTTCCCCCCACAAATACGACGAGATAGAGATACTCCTTCACCCAATCGTACCAGACCGCCTCGGTTATGCCGAGGATGTCCCCGAGCGTGAACCACATGAGAAGGAGCACCCCATCGAACCAGGCGGCCTTCAAGAGAAACCACACGGCGTGGAGAAAGCTCTTCTTCGTAAATTTGAGCTGCAGATAGTTCACGAGGGGATGCAGCCCGAAAAAGGCGGCAAACGGCAGGATCATCCAGAAGAATGCGAGCCCGCCGAAGAGGTATGCGAGGATCACGCCCCCCAAAAAGGCGAGCACGTTCCCCCATATGAAATTTTTGGCAAGGGGCACCATCAGGGCGAAGATGGCCAGAAGATACCCCGCCGCCATGAGGACGCTCACATAGGATGCGAGCGTCAGAGAGAGCGCCGCGACCGCACAGGCGATGGCGGAGAGGGCGATCTCGAAGGACTTCGAAGGGCGCTTCATCGCATTCCCCTTATCTGCAGTTACAGCAGATGTTGAAGAGACAGTTCACGCACATGTAGGTGTAGCACATCGTGGCACAGGTGGAGCACCAATTCCCCCCCATCTCATCGCCCGCGGGCATGGGGTTGGGATTTGTGTTGGGCGCGCCGCCCGTCTGCTGCGTGTATTGCGTGCGCGATTTGAGTTTCTCGTAGGCGCTCTTATACTTTTCGTTTCCGCCGTCCATTTGCAGGGCGATCTCGAGCTGTTTTTTGCTCTCGTTCATCCAATTCTTCTTATAGAAGACGACGGATTGCAGATAGTGCCATTCTGCATTCCTCTCGTTGAAGGCGTCGAGAAGCTGTTGGGCACGGCCGAGGTCGCCGCTCCGGATTGCAGACCCGACCTCTTCGAACCCGTCGGAAGAGCCGGCATTCTCCTCTTTGTGCGCCTCTCTGCGCTCATCTTTAATTTCTTCGTACGCTGTTTCGAGCTTTGTGAGCATGCGCGCCGCGGCATTGCCCGCCTCGCCGTC
>CANQCA010000026.1 GCA_947589585.1 uncultured Clostridia bacterium | reverse complement strand
GCCTCGTTGAAAGACTCTGTCATGTCGACGAACTGCTTGACGTTCGCGTAGCGGGAATAGGAGTTGAACCCCTGGAATGCGACGATGAGGATGACGAGGGAGAGGAGCATGGGAAGGCAGGCGCCGAACATGCTGTAACCGTTCTTCTTGTAGAGCTCCGTCATCTTCTGGTTATAGGTCGCCTTGTCGTTCGCATATTGCTTCTGCAACTTATCGAGATCCTCTTTCATGCTGCGCATGATGAGCGTCTGTTTGCGGGTCTTATACCTTTGGTAGATATCGAAGGGCAGCGTGATCGCCCTCAGAACAAGGGTAAAGACGATGATGCCGAGGCCGATGATCCCGATGCCTTCGATGATGGCGCGGGCAAATTCTCCGAGAAAATCCAGCCCCGCGAGCGACGAGGTGATTACGGTATAATCGATTCCCATAGTTTCTTGATTTCCTTATTTTATACGAGCCATCTGCGCTTCCAAAAGCGTTCGGGGGCGGGGTCGATCCCCCCCTTGGAGAGGGGGTTGCAGCGCAGGATCCGCCATGCCCCGAGCGCGATCCCTATCACCACGCCGTAGTTGTTGATACACTGCTTGGTGTATTCCGAACAGGTGGGGCGGTAGAGGCAGGTGTGGGCCGAGAGGCGGCGCTGGTAGAAGACGATCATCCTGATGCAGATCCCGCGGGCGGAAAGGATGGGCGCCATGAGAAGGCGCGCCGCTCTTTTTCCTCTATTCCCGCTTTTCGATGAGATGCTCCTTTTCGAGCGCTTTTCCGATATCATGGAAAAATTCCCAATAGGAATATTGCTCCCGCCCCTTGGGAATGAGCAGAACTTTGCAGGGCACGCCGAGGGGCAAATAGCCGCGAAACGCCTCCCGAAGAAGGCGCTTGATCTTGTTTCTTTCGACGCTCCCGCCGAATTTCTTCCCCACGCAGACCGCCATGGACGTCGTCTCCGACGGAAGATATACAAGGGTGAGCGACTTTTCGCTATGGTGCTTGCCCGTACGCAAAACAGCTGTGATCTGCTTTGCCTTTTTCAGCCGCGCATACTTCATCGCAGGGCTTTTGATCGGGTCATGCGGAGATGTGCTTTCTGCCCTTGTTTCTTCTGCGCTTTAAGACCTTTCTTCCGCCCGTCGTCGCCATGCGTTTACGGAACCCGTGCACTTTGCTTCTCTGTCTCTTTTTGGGCTGATACGTTCTTTTCATGATAACTTCCTTCCTTTAAGATAGTTTTATTTGTTATTGAAGAGCAATATGGTTTGATTATACAAAACTTTTCCCCGCTTCGTCAAGCGATTATGCGGCGTTTCTCACAGGTAAAATCAAATAGAGCGTCCCCTTGTCCTCTTTGTTTTGCAGGATGAAGGGGGAGACGGGACCGTTGAAGGAGATGGTCGTCTCCTCTTCCGTCAAGGCGCGGAGCGCGTCGAGGAGGAACTTGGCATTCATGGAGATGGTAAGGTCCATCCCCTCGACGGCCGCTTCCACCGTCTCGGAGACGTTGCCGTATTCGGAGACGGAAGTCATCTTCACGCCGCCCGCCGCGATCTCGAGGGTGACGAGGTTATTTTTGTCGCCGCGGTTCAGAATGGCCGCCCGCTCCGCGCTCGCGGCAAGCTCGTTGCGGCTCAGTGTCACCGTCGTCGTAAAGCGGACGGGGATGACGTTTTCCTTCTTGATGAATTCCCCCTGGTAGAGGCGGGAGACGATGGTGAGCGTCTCGCTGCGCACGAGGAGCATGCCGCCCTGCGTATAGAGGGTGATCTCTCCCTCGTCGTCGGTGAGCATGCGGGAGATCTCTGCAAGGGTACGGGCGGGGCAGATGATGCTTTTCTCTCCGCTCTTTGCAAGGATGGGGGCGGAGGCGAGGGCGAGCCTGTAGCCGTCGAGCGCGGTCGCCTCGAGCATGTTGCCGAACTCCATGAGGCACCCCTTGAGGACGGGACGGGAGTCATCCTGTGCACAGCAGAACGTCGTCCCGGCGATGATCTTTTTGAGCTCCGCCTGCTTCATCACGAAGGAATTTTCCCCGATCCCGAAGTCGATAGCGGGGAACTCGTCGGCGGGCAGGGTCTGCATGTACGAGCCCGAATCACGGTACTTGATCTCGAGCCCGCGCTCGCAGGTGGAAAGGCCGATCTCTTCGCCGAGCAGCTTGGATGTGAAGTCGGCAAACAGTTTCCCGGGCACGCAGATCTCACCCTCCTCCAGAACTTCCGCCTTGATGCACTTTTGGATGGAGAGTTCGCCGTCGGTGGCGAGAAGACTTACCCCGTCGTTTTGTGCGGTGAGGCGGATGCACTCCATGATGGGCGCCGTCGTCCGCACCGCGCATGCTTTGCTTACTTTCATGACCGCCTCGGAAAGAGTCAGGCCGTCGCAGACAAATTTCATGATGTTCCTCCGTGATGTTACTGAGTATAAAAATAGATTTTAGTAATAGCAATAGGGAGCGTGGAAATGTGGACAAGCCGTCGCTCCCCGCGTGCGTTTTCTCCATTATAAAGGAAAATCGGGGAAATTTCAAGTGATTTGCCCGTATTTTTGCGAGGAGAGTTGATTTTTTCGGCTGTGGAAGGGCTGTGGACAGCGCGTGGATAAAAACCCGCTTTCCACAACGGGGGAAAGGCCCCTTCCCGCGCGGAAGAGAAAAGATCCCGGCGGACTTCGCCGCGGGCCGTGAGCTATACACAGATCTTTTCACATTGTGGAAAAATGTGGATATCTTTTCCCACAGAAGGTTGATAAAAGAAGAAACTTGTGTTATAATCGGCATATGGAGCTTTTCCCGCCCGATCTTGCGGAATGCGGCGCCCTGCTCGAAAAAAACAGGGAGAAATTCGAGACGTTTTCCACACTGCTTACGGCCTGCAACGCAAAGTTCAACCTCACTGCGATCACACAGCCGCACGAGGTGGAGATCAAGCACTTCCTCGACAGCATCGCGGGGGAAGGGTTTTTCCCTGCGCATGCAAGGGCCGTGGAAGTGGGCAGCGGGGCGGGATTTCCCTCCATCCCCCTCATGATCGTGCGGCCCGATCTGCACTTCACCCTCATCGAGAGCACAAAAAAGAAGTGCGACTTTTTGAAAGAGGCGATAGGCAGGTTGTCTCTTTCCGCCGAAGTGGTATGCATGCGGGCGGAAGAGGCGGGGAAAAATGCCGCCTACCGCGAAAAATTCGACGTATGTTGCGCGCGTGCGGTGGCACCCATGCCCTCTCTCGCGGAGTATTGCCTGCCCCTTGTAAGGCGCGGCGGGCTCTTTCTCGCCTATAAGGGGGAGAGAGAGGAAGGGGGAAGGCGCGCGCTTGCCCTTCTCGGGGGAGGAAGGGAAGAGGACTTTTCCTATGAGCTTCCCGAGGGGATGGGCAGCCGCATCCTCATTGCAGTGAAAAAAGAGGGGCACACCCCCGCAAAATACCCGCGCGGCAACGGCGCGGAACGAAAGGACCCGATACGATGACGGAAACGGGAAAGATCTGTGCGCTCACGGGGCATCGCGACCTTCCCGGGAGCTTCGATAGAAATGCCCTCTACGACGGGCTGGAAGAGCTCATAAAAGAGGGATATACCTTCTTTTGCTGCGGCATGGCGCGGGGGTTCGACCTCGCCGCCCTCGAATGTCTTGTAGACCTGAAACAGCGGTACCATGTCCGCCTCGAGGCATGTATTCCCTATGCAGGGTACGAACATGGTATGCCCAAAAGCGCTCGCCTTCGCTATGAGGTGCTTCTCACCTGGTGCGACGAAAAGACCGTGCTGTATCCCGCTTTTTTCCCGGGATGCTTTCTCGCGCGGGACCGCTACATGGTGGAGAAGGCGGATCTGCTCTATGCCTTCTGTATTAGAAAGACGGGCGGGACGGCTTACACCGTCGGCTATGCCCAAAAGTTAGGAAAACCTGTCAAAGAAATTCCTCACCCCGAACAAGGGTGAGTTTTTTTTCGCTCTCTTGCCGGGATCCGACAAAACCCGCCGAAATTTTCTTCTTCCCCTGCCGTATAATGATGAAAATATATATCGCGGGAGGAAAAATTATGGCATACGAGAAGCGGGTGTGCATCTTAAAACAGGTAAAAAAGGGATTCTCCGCCGACGGGAGCGCACTTTCGGGCGCCGTCTATTGCGAACGGCTGGGCGCCGATCTCACGCTGACCCCGAGGATCCTCGGCATCGCACCCCTCAAAGAGGGCCGCTACGGGCTCGCCGTCTGTGCGGAAGGGGAGACGGCCTTCATGCAGCTCGACGGGAACAAGCCCCTGCACGTGGAGAATTTCCCCTCGATCAAGGGCGGGCTCTCCGTCCTTCTCGTCTTTATGCGGGGGGACGTCGAACCCGTCGCGTTCGGCAGCTGCGGCGTCGCGCCGCAAAACATGGACCGCCTTCTTACCCTCTTCCGTGAAGAAGAAGGGGGGAAGCGCAAAAAAGAGGCGCCCCCTCCCGCCGAAAAGAAGCAAGAGAGCGGGGATGCGCTGCGCCCCTTTCGCGAAGAGGCCGCCTCCCGCTACGACGACGAGGCCATCGCCGACGTCGACTACTTCCGCCATGCGGGCGATGCGGATGGGCTCGCTCCGGATGCGGGTACAGAAAACATGCAAAAAGAAGAGGACGGGGATGCGCCTTTTCCGGATGCAGGCGACGCTTTCCTGCGCCCTCAGGGATCGCTTACATACTACAATACCGTCCGCGAGAAACTGACGGCTGTCTTTGCCCGCTATCCGGGCGACGAACGCCTGAAAAAGATCTTTCCCCATTCGAGATGGGTGAACGCCGGCGGGACCCTTCTCGGCGTCATCTATGAGGAGGGGATCCCGAAATTTTTATGTGTCGCCGCAGAGGATACGGGGGATCTTCCGCCCGCCATGAAGGAGCGCGGTTGTTTCGTTCCTACAAGCCATGTCTCGGACATGGTGGGGCTCTACGTCGTCTTTCAGTCCGCCGACAGCGGTGAGTATGTTGAAGTTAAAATGAGCTAAACGCGTATAAGCGGCGCAATACAGCGTCGTGCTACGTTTTTCTTGGTCACGTACGAAAAAGTACGCTCCCTGCGAAAAGCCTCGCACTCCTTGTCTTGCTTGCTTCTCCGCGTTTTAACGGTAACCAGTTCACAAATTTTGTTTTGCTCGGAATAACCTGTCATTCCGAGGGGCGAAGCCCCGAGAGAATCCCCTTATACGAAGTCCATGGGTTAACCGCGTCATGCTGCCCCGCGCGCATTGGTCACCCGCGTCATGCTGAGCAGATAGGGATATACCATGTCCGTGGCGGCCCATCCTCGAAGCATCCCGAAGATGAAAACACGGACTTCGTTTACGGGGATTCTTCGGGGAGTTGCCCCGCCGGAAAGTCTTATGAACGTTATCGGCTCAGAATGACGCTTACCACGGCTTGTCACCCGCGTCACCCTTCGACACAGCTCAGGGTGACGTGATAAGGATCGACCCCCATTCACAGAAAGTGGAATTCTGAAAAATTTCCAAAAAATTTCCAAAAAACCTATGCGAAAATATTGACAGACGGGGGGGGGGTATATGATAAAATATATTTCGCGTAGATATTCTTCTATAAAAAAATAAGGAAGAAAAGGGATGAACAAGAAAACAAAAATCATTTTATCTTCCGCGATGAGCATTGCCATGTGCGCATCGCTCATCACGGGCTCGACCCTCGCCCTCTTCTCGAGTGAAGACGAAGTGAACATCGCCATCACTTCGGGCAAAGTCGACTTGAAGGCTGCAATCAAGCAGGACAGCCTTAATCTTTACTCGTATAATTTTGATAATAACACGAGCGAAGCGCAATCAACCGGTAAGTTCATCAATGGCGGAACTGCTACCTTCGACGATGATGGCGACCTCACGATCACGGACATGGCCCCCGGCGACAAGGCTGAGTTCGATATTACCATCACCAACAGTAGCACCATCGATGTGAAGTACCAGTTCATCGTCTCAGGTGACGCAGGGAAGGAAGAAGGGCAGAAACTTTTCAGCCTTCTCGAGGTTAAGTCTAACGATGTAGAGTTCATTGCAAGTTCGTTTGTCGCTTCCAAGAGCACGAATTGGGCGAATTGGGGGACGACCGATGGCAAAGAGAAGACCGTCAAACTCTCGGTGGAACTTCCGCACTCGGTGGAAGACAACGGCGGCGAGGGCAGTGTGCAGGGCGAAACGTGCACCCTCACTTTCACCGTCAAGGCGACGCAGGGCAACGCCAAGACGGATAATCCCGTTGCAGGCTTGAATATCAGCAATTACGCGGAACTCGTGGGCTTCAGAGAGAGCGTCAATGCGGGCAACGACTACGCTGGGCAGACGATCACCCTTTCGCAGGATATTGAATTCCCGACGGAAACCTCTGCTACTCCCGGGAAGGGCAGGGCGCGTGCGGCGATCAGGCGCAACGCTCCCCGCGCGGCGGAAACAAGCTGGACCCCCATCGGCACGGCGAGTACCCCCTTCAAGGGCACCTTTGAGGGTGGGAACCACACCATCAAGAATTTCAAGGTAGAAGCAACGGAAGAAAGCGCTTATGTAGGCTTCTTCGGTGCGGTAGATGGCGCTACCATTCGACACTTGAAATTTGTAGATGCCGAAGTTACCGCAACGGGAGATGCTGCAGTTGCCGCTGTCGTTGTCGGTCAGGCGAAGGGAAATGTTGAGATCAACGACGTGACTGTTACGGGTACCGTCACCGCCAACGGCGGAACAGCTACCGCAGGCGGCCTCGTCGGCAGCCTCGAAGGTGAAGAGACCACGCTCACAGTCGAAGGCAGCTCCTTCGAAGGCACGGGCGCAGAAGACCTCGTCGGCAAGACGGAAGAGAACACCTCGACCACCATCACCGATTCGAGCGTCACGGACAACGACGGCAATAAAACGGCTTGGGATAAAGGCGGAAATCACTTTGCGGAAGATGAGGAGGGGAATAAAACTTACTTTGTCGGCTCCGCAGAGGACATCACAAACCTTCTCTCCAAGGCAGAAGGCGAGGCCGTAAGCGTGACGCTTGAGAGCGACCTCACTTTGGACGGAAGCACTACTCTTGCTGTTGGCAGCGACCTCACGATCGATGTCGGCGGGAACGACCTCACCGTGAAATCGCAGGGCACCAATGCGGGCATTTCCGTCGCGGAGGGCAAGAACCTCACGATCAAGGGCGCGGAGAGCGGCACGGTCCATTTGGACAGCGCGTCGAGCAAGCCCGCCATCTCGATAAAGGGGAATGGCGCGACCTTGGATATTCAAGGCGCGAATGTCAGTATAAAGAATGAAAATAGCGGGAAACCTGCGATTTTAGCCGAAAATGGTGGCTTGGTGAATCTAAAAGATAGCACCATTGGCGTTGAAGGAACGCCAAGCGATTCTTCCTATAAGGAGCCACAGATTGCTAATGTCACAGGGGACGGCTCTGTTTTGAATATTGAAAACACGACCGTCAACAGTAAGAACGCAACTGCATTTTATGTTGAGAGGGAGGGGACGCTCAATTTTAAGAGTGGTGAAATCAACTTTACGGGCGGCGATTTTTGTGCTGCAATCGGTTTCGGCGACGGAGCCGGCAAAGTCGTATTCTCTGGCGGAACTATCAATATTAGAGGTGACTTGACCGGTGCGCGTTCTGGTGTAGCCAGTGGCTTTCAAGATGTAGCTATTGCAATCGGTGGAACGACAGACGGTAATCAGAGTGAGGGGCAACTTATCATAAACGGCGGAACCATCAATCTCGAGAATACTTCTGGAACAGCGATTGCAATTGGCGGCATGGCTGGTGACGATTGCTATGCATATGTGGGCGATGGGGCTGTTATCAATACTCATGCAACAGGGAGTGGAAAGGCATACGTTTCAGTCACTGGAGCCGGATTCCCCACTTGGCTTTGCTACATTTATAGCGATACAGTGATAGATGGTGTGGATGATATAAACAACTTCAAGATGTTGGGTGTTTTTGATCAACTCGCTAATGGGTATCTGACCTATGGAGGGGTGAGTTTCGAGACAGAAAGTCTTCCCGAACAATACACCAAAGCGGGAATGGGGATCGTCGCCGAATAATCGCACTTCCAAAGAATTTTACATAAGGCTCCTCCTTTGCGAGGAGCCTTTTTGCCGGAACGGCAAAAAAATTCCGCGCGGAGAAATCCGCGCGGTTCTGTTTACTTTTTCCTGTTTTGGTGGTATAATAAAATGGGACGGAAGGTGGTCCTTTCGCCCACGGCAAAGGTTTTTCAAGGAGGAACGAAGTTCAAATGGCACTCACCGAAAACAAGAAAGTTCTTGAATTCGTCGAAAAAAGCGCTGCGCTCGCCCAACCCGACAAGATCGTCTGGATCGACGGGAGCGAGGCCCAGCTCGAAGCGCTCCGCGCAGAGGGCGTCCGCACGGGGGAGATGATCAAGCTCAACGAGGAAAAGCTCCCCGGCTGCTACTATCACCGCACGGCGCAGAACGACGTCGCACGCGTCGAGGACCGCACCTTCATCTGCTGCAGGAATAAGGAAGACGCGGGTCCCATCAACTATTGGATGGACCCCAAAGAGGCGTATGCGATGTGCGGCGAAATCGCCCGCGGGAAGATGAAGGGCCGTACCATGTACGTGATCCCCTACTCCATGGGCGTGCTCGGCTCGCCGTTTTCCAAGATCGGCATCGAGGTCACCGACTCCATCTACGTCGTCCTCAATATGGCGATCATGACCCGCATGGGCAAGGAAGTCTACGACTATTTGGGAAAAGACGGCGACTTCATCAAGGGCTTCCACTGCAAGTGCGACGTCGATCCCGAGAAGCGCTACATCATGCACTTCCCCGAGGACGATACCATCATCTCGGTCAACTCCGCTTACGGCGGAAACGTCCTTCTCGGCAAGAAATGCTTCGCCCTGCGCATCGCTTCCTACCTCGGCAAGAACGAGGGCTGGATGGCAGAGCATATGTTAATTCTCGGCGTCACCTTCCCCGACGGCACGAAGAAATACCTCGCCGCGGCATTCCCTTCCGCCTGCGGCAAGACCAACCTCGCCATGCTCATTCCCCCCAAGCACTATCTCGAAAAGGGCTATAAGGTGGAATGTGTGGGCGACGATATCGCATGGATCCGCGTGGGCGACGACGGAAGATTGTGGGCGGTCAACCCCGAGAACGGCTTCTTCGGCGTCGCGCCCGGCACCAACCAAAAGAGCAACCCCAACGCCCTTGCTGCGACAAGAAAGGGGACCATCTTCACCAACGTCGCCATCGACCCTTCGGATAACACCGTCTGGTGGGAAGGCCTCACCAAACCCGCGCCCGAGCACCTCATCGACTGGCTCGGGAACGAATGGACCCCCGACATGGGAACAAAAGCGGCGCATCCCAACTCCCGCTTCACCGCTCCCGCGCAGAACTGCCCCTGCCTTTCCCCCGAATTCAACTCCAAGGAAGGCGTGCCGCTCGATGCGATCATCTTCGGCGGAAGAAGGGCGACGACCACCCCGCTCGTCTACCAGTCCCGCGATTGGGACCACGGCGTGTTCGTGGGCGCGATCATGAGCTCGGAGACGACGGCTGCCGCAACGGGCGCGGTCGGTGTTCTCCGTCACGACCCCATGGCGATGAAGCCCTTCTGCGGCTATCACATGGCAGACTACTTCCAGCATTGGATCGACATGGGCAAGAAGGTCACCCATCCCCCGAAGATCTTCAACGTCAACTGGTTCCGCCAGGATGCAAGCGGCGAATTTTTGTGGCCGGGCTTTGGCGACAACATGCGCGTCATCGAATGGATCCTGAAGCGTTGCGACGGCAAGGTGGACGCCCGCGAGACGGCGATCGGCTATGTTCCCTACGCGAAGGATATCGACCTCGAGGGACTCAGCCTCTCCACCGAGACGCTCGAGAGCATCCTCTTCGTGGATAAGGCGCGCTGGCGCGCCGAGGCGGACGAGATCGAGGGCTACTTCAAGCAGTTCGAAGGGCGTCTTCCCAAGGAGCTGCGCGAAAGCCTCGACACCTTGAAGGCAAATTGCGAAAAATAATTGATTCGAATAAAACCCGCCGCACTCGCGGCGGTTTTTTTGTGTTCCAAGGCTGCCCCCTTTGAAGGGGGCGGCTCCGCCGTAGGCGGTGGTGGGGGTTGGGTTTTCTTGCCGCGCTCGCGCGTAGGTTACCCGCGTCATGCTGCCCCGACCGAAGCTTCTATTTGTAGACTAAGGTCGGCACGAGCGGTCACCGACCGCGAAGTAGCCGATTACCCTATACCATGTCCGAAGGAGCCCATCCTCGAAGCATCCCGAACTACGAAGTCCGATGACATCCCAATCCGTCACTCTTCGACTATGCTCAGGGTGACCTGATAAAAAAAGACGCCTTTTCGGGCGTCTTTTTGAAATTGCATCAGAACAGGTCTTCTTCCGCTTGCTTTTCGAACTTCGCCTTCTTCTTGAGGGGGCGCATCCAGACGAGCCAGATAAGCCACATCACGACGAGGCAGGCCCCGCTGATCCATGCGAAGGAACCGACGGCGCCGAGCGCGGCGGCGATGGTGGAGCCCGTACTTCCGAGCAGTTTGGGAAGGAGGGGCTTCGCGATCATGGGCGCGAGCCAGAAGAGGATGCAGGGCAGGCAACCGAAGGTGAAGAGGTACCATGTCGCACACCGCTTGTTCTTGATAAAGATATGCAGCAGGCACAGAAGGATGAAGAGCGCCCACGGGAGCAGCAAGACGAGCATTGCATAGAAGCCGTAGCCGATATAAGAGCCGTATCCCGCGACCATGCCGACGATCTCGCCGACGAAGTTGACGGGGCTGCTCTCGTCGCCGCTATCTCCGCCCAGCTCGAGATCGCCCTCTGCGAGCTGATTTGCAAGCGTTTCATAGTCCGTGGGTCCGCCCTTTTTGCCGCCCGTGAGCGCGATGCAGACGAGCGCTTCCGTCGTGAATTTGCCGCCGAGGTCATCTTTGACGTAGTTTACGCCGTCGACGATGAATTTCTTGATCTGCCCTTCGTCGAAATCTTTGAACGCATCTGCGCCGACTTGCTCTTTGAGTTCGTTGATGTACTTATCGATAACTTCGTCAACGTTGGCATTCTCGTTCTCGAGTTCATAGAGGATTTCGCGAAGTTTATGATAGTCGATCTTTCCGATCGTCTCGCCGCTAAGTCCTGCGGTGCTTACGACGGAACCCGAGACGATGGAGCCGAGCAGCATGTTCTCGACGGGGCCGCCCTTATAGAGCAGAAATTGCGTGAGGAAGGCCGCTCCCGGGTTGGGCGCCAGTGCGATCTTGCCGAATTTTACGGTCGTGATCGAGATCTCGGTATCGAGAATGGACGTGAGGACCGAGAGGTCTTCCTCGCCCTCTTCCGTACCCCCGGCGGGCTGTTCGCCCTCTTCCGTTCCCTCGGCGGGCTGTTTGCCCTCTTCTGCGTCTTCGGAAGATTCCAAGTTCTTTTCCCAATCGAGGAGCAAGCCATTTGCCGCCTCGCTCAGATTCAGCGAGAGAAGGGGCATGAAGAGCAGGGAGAGTGCCCCGACGAGCGCGATGAGCAGCATCACGAGGTTACAGGGTATGAGTTTCTTCATAGACAATACTCCTAATAATAATTTTCGTGTAAATACATTATAGCATAAAGTGCTAAAAAAGTGCTAAAAAATGAGAAAATTATTAAGGAATGAAAACACGGACTGCGTACCCCTGCGTCATCCTGAGCCGAAACGGCTCTACGCAGTCCATGAAAGCCAATCCGCGAAGGATCCCCTAAATAGAAAACACGGACTTTTCGTATCAGGGGATACACTCGCCCATTGCATGGGCTCGGTATGACAGGTGGTCCGATGCCTTCGGCCGCTCGGCAGGACAGGTTCCCTTCCGAAAAATTTTTCAGAACATGCCGAAAAATAGACAACTTTTATAAAATGTGCTATAATATATCCACATTCATTTGCAAGGAGCAAAGTATGGATCTCAATCTTCTCATCATCATTGTGATGTTTGCGGTCGTACTCGGCCTTGGCTATGCCGCGCTCAACTTCTACCTCACCAAAAAGCTAAAAGAGGGAAACGAGCGCATGCAGCATATCGCAGCCAAGATCCGCGAGGGCGCGAACGCATTCATCTTCTATGAGTACAAGATCGTCGCCATCATCGGCTCGGTCGTCGCCGTCGTTTTAGGGCTTTTCATCGCATGGGAAGCGGGCGTCGCCTTCCTCATCGGCGCCGTGATGTCCGCCACGGCGGGCTTCATCGGCATGAAGATCGCCACCTATGCCAACGTACGCGTGACCAATGCCGCGAACGAGACGAGAAACGTCGGCAAGACCCTGAAGGTCGCCTTCCGCGGCGGCTCCGTTATGGGGCTGTGCGTGGCGGGGTTCGCCCTTCTCGGCGCCATCGTCGTCTACTGCTGCTTCGGCTGGGCAGAGGGGATGATCAACGTAAACGGCGCACAGCTCTCCGAGATCGTCGTCGAGAACATCAACCCCATCACCGGGCAGGCATATAACCTCTCCATCGTCCTCTCGGGCTATGCGCTCGGGTGCTCGATCATCGCTCTCTTCAACCGTGTGGGCGGCGGCATCTATACGAAGGCCGCGGATATGGGCGCAGACCTCGTCGGAAAGACGGAGGCGCACATTCCCGAAGACGACCCCCGCAACCCCGCCACCATCGCCGATAACGTGGGCGACAACGTGGGCGACGTCGCAGGCCTCGGGGCAGACCTTTTGGAGAGCTACATCGGCGCGATCATGGCGACCGTCATCCTCGCGATCGAAGTGTTCTGCCATGCGACGAAATTCACTTCACCCACCCTTTTGCAGAAGATGACCCTCTTCCCCATCCTGTTTGCGGGCATCGGGCTCATCGGGTGCGTCGTCGGCATCTCCTATCCGCTTTTGAAGCGCAAGCTCTCGGATGATCCCCACCTGGAGCTCAACCTCGCCACATGGATCTCGGCGGGCGTGACGCTCATCGGCGGGTTCCTGCTCTCCTTCTTCCTCTTCAGAGGGGAGGATGAAGCGCAGCTTCAGGCCGCCAAGATGAACATCGGCCCCGTCACCCCTTGGGTGTGTGCGGCGGTCGGGATCGTGGCGGGCATCGTCATCGGTATCATTTCCGAATATTATACGAGCGATGCGCATAAACCCACCAAGAACATCGCACAGGCGAGCAAGGAGGGCGCGGCCCTCACCGTCACGCAGGGCATGGCCACGGGCATGATCTCGTGCATGCTCCCCGTCGTCGTCCTCGGCGTCGCCATCTTCGCAAGCTATGCCCTCGGCGGCATGTTCGGCGTCGGCTGCGGCGCGATGGGAATGCTCTCCTTCGTCGCGGCGACCGTCTCCGTCGATACCTACGGGCCCATTTCCGACAACGCGGGCGGCATCGCCGAGATGAGTATGCTCGACGAGGAAGTGCGCGATATCACGGATAAATTGGATGCCGTCGGCAACACGACCGCCGCGATCGGTAAGGGCTTCGCCATCGGTTCTGCGGCGCTTGCAACGCTGTCCATGATGTCGAGCTATCTCTTCGCGGGCGGGCTCGTCAACGAACTCGCCAACGGGGAAGGGTTGGATATCTTTCTCAACATCGTCCGCGGCGATATCATCGTCGGCGCCATCATCGGTGCGGCCATTCCCTTCCTCTTCTCGGGAATGCTCATCAACGCCGTCGCCAAGGCTGCAAGGAAGATGGTGGATGAAGTCCGCCGCCAGTTCCACGAGAACCCCAAGATTTTAACGGGCGAAGAGGACCCCGATTCGACCAAGTGCGTGGAAATTTCCTCCAAGGGCGCTATCCGCCAGATGATCGTCCCCAGCGTCGTCGCCATCGCCATTCCCGTCGCATGCGGGTTCATCTTCGGCGCAGGCTTCGTGGGCGGCATCCTCATCGGCGCAACGCTCTCGGCGATCATGCTCGCCATCTATACGGGCAATGCGGGCGGCGCATGGGATAATGCCAAGAAGTATGTCGAAAAAGGGGGAGTCGAAGGCGTGAAGAAGGGCGAAGAGGGCTACGACGCCGTGCACGATGCGGCCGTAGTCGGCGACACCGTGGGCGATCCCCTGAAGGACACCGTCGGGCCTTCCCTCGATATCCTCATCAAGATCATGTCGACCGTCTCCCTTGTCTGCGTGGTCGTCTTCCAGAACTTCAACCTGCTCTCTGCCTGCGGCCTTACGTCCATCTTCGGCGCATAAGCGGAAGTCATGCTTCGGACATGGTGCCCATGAAAATCGTTTTGAGGTTGAGTTTATCACAATTTGTAAACATCTGAAAAGCAAAACAAAAAGGGGCGCAGCCTGAGCGCGGCGCCCTTTTCATGAAAAAAAACTACCGAGGAAATACTTATGAGTTTTGTCGACGCTCTGCTCGTCATCTGCTTTCTGTTCTTTGTCGGCTCGGTCATCGGCTGGTGCATCGAAGTCGTCTTCCGCCGTCTTTTCACTGCGAAGAAATGGATCAATCCCGGCTTTCTCACGGGGCCCTATCTGCCCCTCTACGGGTTCGGCGTCGCGGGGCTGTTCGGCATCTCCCGTATCCCCCTCAACACGGGCATGGCATGGCTCGACGCCATCCTCATCATCCTCATCATGGGGGTCATGATGACGATCATCGAATACATCGCCGGGCTCATCTTTATCAAAGGAATGAAGATCAAGCTCTGGGATTATTCCAAGCGGTGGGGGAACATCCAGGGCATCATCTGCCCGCTCTTCTCGCTGTTTTGGCTGCTCGTCGGCGCGGCGTTCTATTTCATTTTCGACGGGCCCGTCCTCGATGCGGTCGTATGGTTCGTGCACCATATCGAATTTGCCTTCGTCGTCGGGATCTTCTTCGGCGTCTTCTTCGTGGACCTCGGCCATTCATTGCACCTCGCGACGCGCATCCGCCGCTTTGCGGATGAACACGAGATCGTCGTCCACTACGAAAAACTCAAGGAAGAGATCAAGACCCGCAAGGAGGAGATCAAGGAAAAGGCGAGCTTCGCCTTCCCGTTCAAGTCCCTCACCGAGCTCAAAGAAGACCTCACAGAGCGCATGCTGAG
>CANQCA010000025.1 GCA_947589585.1 uncultured Clostridia bacterium | reverse complement strand
CTCCGCAACTCCTCTTTGAACAAAATCTCAAAAACTGTTGCACTTAGTTTGACAATTCACTGTCGCTTTTATGTTGCCGGTCGCTGATTTGCGGCGCAGCGGGTTACCGCGTCCTCATTCTCATGGCAGAGCACATTTCTTTTCGCGGGTTTTTCGTCTGATTGTTGTTAAATTTTCTCATTTTGTGGTATAATAAGGAAAAACACCTCTGTACAAGGAGAGGACCAAACATGAAGAAGAGATATTTCGTCGCCGCGGCCGCAACACTCACCGCCTGCATCATGCTCTTTGCGGGATGCTCGCTCTTTGATTTTTCCGCCGACGCCACCGACACGCGTTTTCCCTATGATGTCGCCGAGGAACGGGGCGAAACGGGTTCAAAGGAGAGCTGGCTCGCCTCGCTCGAGACGCCTGCGACCGAGCTTCGCCGTCTCTTTGAAGAAGCCAAGGCGGACGGAAGTTTCACCGGCACCTATTTCGAGTTCCTCCAGGATCTCGGCGTCGAGGAGGACGACGGCGCCTATGCACAGCAAGCTATGCGCTCCGTCGTGTATGTGCGTGCCCGCTTCTCGCCGTCCCAGCGCGGGGCGAGCGATTACTACAACTTGGGTTCGGGCATCATCTACGCACTCGACACGGCGAAGGGGGATGCGACCATCATCACCAACTTCCACGTCCTCTTCAGCAGCGACAGCACGGGGAAGGAGACCCTCGCCCATATCAGCGACAACATCGAGGTCTTCCTCTACGGGTCGGAGATCGCTTCCGAGGCCATCGAGGCGTCCTATATCGGCGGGACGATGCAGTATGATATCGCCGTCATGAAGGTGGAAGATTGCGACCTGCTCAAGGACACCGCCGAACATAAGACGATCGCGAAGGAAGTCGTCGCATGTAATTCCGACAGCGTCACGGCGGGCGAACGCGTCTATGCGATCGGCAATTCGGACGGGGAGGGGCTCGCCGTCGCGGCGGGCGTCGTTTCCAAGGAATCGGAGACTGCTACCTTCCAGTCCGCGGATAAGAGCGGCTATATCAAGCTCGACGAGATAAGGTTCGATGCCCCCGTCAACCACGGCAACTCGGGCGGCGGGCTCTTCAATCTGTCTGGAGAATTTATCGGCATGGTCAACGGGGGAAGGGAATCTTCCGAAGTCGCCGGTTTCGGCTATGCCATCCATGCGAACACCGTCCTTTCCATCGCACAAAATATCATCGATACCTGCGCGGCGAGCTCGCTTTCGCACGGCGCGGCGCTTGCCCGCCTCTCCATCACGGTGCAGGTGACCGATTCGCGTGCGGTATGGAACGAAGAGTACGGCAAGCTCTATATCGAGGAGAAGGTGGTCGTAAGCGATGTCACGGCAGGCGGGGCGGCGGACAAGATGGGCATGCTCGCCGGCGATACGCTCATCTCGGCCAAGCTCTTCTCCACGCGAGCAGGGCAGTCCTATACGGCGGAGAACACATTCACGCGGGAGTTCAAACTCACAGCCTTCCTGTTTGAGATCCGCCGCGGCGACAGGGTGGAATTCACCGTCTCCCGCAACGGGACGACGAAAACACTCGCCTTCACCTTCGACCAGAACGATTATTTCATTCTTCCCGATTGATCGCTTGAATTTTCATAAAGGTTGTGTGCGCACGGCCTTTTTTCATTCTATAAAAAGAAAGTCCGTCCGCCGCTTCGGAGGGTCCTGCGGCGCGTGAAAAATTTTTATAACTTTGCGGCATTTATCTTGACAGCGGGATTTTTTTGGGGTATAATAGGCACATAAGAATGAATGCGCGAGTCGCCTAGCGGTATGGCGTCAGCTTCCCAAGCTGATTCCGGCGGGTTCGACTCCCGTCTCGCGCTCCATGAAAAGACAGGACGCCTTTGGGCGACCTGCCTTTTCATATATGTAGGAGCGGAGACGGGAGCACGAGCGTTCCGAAAGGGCAAAAAAAGACGGGCGGGCCAATAACGCGAAGTACTATGTAAAAAACGCTCCATGAAAAGACAGGACGCCTTTGGGCGACCTGCCTTTTCATATATGTAGGAGCGGAGACGGGAGCACGAGCGTTCCGAAAGGGCAAAAAAAGACGGGCGGGCCAATAACGCGAAGTACTATGTAAAAAACGCTCCATGAAAAAGCGCTCCCAAAAAACGCCGACGAACAGTCGGCGTTTTTTGGGAGAAGGGGAACCTGCGGCGTCTTGTTTTCATTCCGAAAATTTTGCTCGCATGCGGTAATTTGGGCAAAAACCCCGTCTCACGCGGTTGACATTTTTTTGTAAAATGGATATAATATTAAAAAAAGCAAGGAGGCAGACCGTGAAAGGCCGAAGTACCAAGCCCGCAGACCCATACGAAAAGCCGTTTGTCGCGGTCGTCCTCTCCGCGTAATTTTTTAACGGCTTCTTTTGTCTGCGCACACCGACTTTCATATTTGCGAGGTGGAGCCATGAAAGAAGAGCTTATCAGATTTTTATCCGAAAAAGACTATGAGAGCGCTGCCGATCTGGTGAGGAAAGATCCTCCCGAAGAGGTGGCGCATATTTTATCCGAGACGGATGAGGAAGACCTCATTCCGTTTGCGCGTGCACTCGAACCCGAACAGCTCGCAGAAGTGCTCGTCCTTCTCGATGCCGATCTCAAAGAGCGGATCATCGAGGGGCTGCACGACGACGAACTGCAGGAGGTCATGGAGGACGTCTCCGTCGACGATACCGTCGATATCATCGAGCAGCTGCCCACCGTCGCCCGCCTCATCGCCGAGGAGGACGAAATTTTAGCCCTCCTCGAGGAGAGAAATTTCGCCGTCTTAAAGCCGCTCCTTGCGGGCATGAACGAGATCGACCTCGCCGAAGTGTTCGAGAGCGCGAAAGAGGAGGATCTTCCCGTCCTCTTCCGCATCTTGCCCAAGGATCTCGCGGCGCAGATGTTCGTCGAGATCGATTCGGACACCCAGCAAAAACTCATCAAAAAGCTGAGCGATAAAGAGCTCAAAGAGGTCATGGACGAACTCTTCCTCGACGATACGGTCGACCTCGTCGAGGAGATGCCTTCGAGCGTCGTGAGGCGCCTTCTGGCCCTTTCCGACGGCGAGACGCGCGCCTATATCAACGAGCTTCTGAAGTACCCGAAGGATAGCGCGGGCTCGATCATGACCATCGAGTTCGTGCGTTTCCTGCCTACCATGTCCGTGGAGCGGGCCTTCGATATCATCCGCGAGACGGCCATCGACAAGGAGACGATCTACACCTGCTACGTCACCGATCCCGAAAACAAGCTCATCGGGCTCGTCACGGCGAAGGACCTCATGCTCGCCCAAAAAGGCTCCCTCATCGGGGATATCATGGAGGAGAACGTCATCTACGTCAACACGAAGGACGATAAGGAAGAGGTCGCCCGTAAGATCTCGGACTACGGCTTCCTCGCCATCCCCGTCGTGGACGACGAGAGAAGGCTCGTGGGCATCGTCACCGTCGACGACGCCATCGACGTCATCGAGGAAGAGAACACCGAGGATATCGAGGCAATGGCCGGCGTCCTGCACGACAATAAGCCCTATCTCAAGACGAGCGTCTTCTCCATTTGGAAGAAACGCGTGCCGTGGCTTCTCATCCTCATGGTGAGCGCGACGTTCACGGGGCTCATCATCAACACCTTCGAGGGGCAGCTCAACGCGATCAGTCCCGTGCTCTTCGCCTGCGTGCCCATGCTCATGGATACGGGCGGGAACTCGGGTTCACAGGCATCCGTCACCGTCATCCGCTCGCTCGCTTTGGGAGAGCTATCGACGCGGGATTCGGGGAAGGTACTATGGAAGGAATTCCGCGCATCTCTCCTTCTCTCCGTCACCCTCGCCGTCGCCTGCTTCGCAAAGCTGATGCTCATCGACAATCTCATCTTCGGCTATTCCGATTATACCCCGCTGCGCTGCGCGATCGTCTCGCTCGCCATGCTCTGCACCGTCGTCATTGCGAAGTTCGTGGGCTGCATGCTCCCGATGCTCGTGAAGAAGTGCCGCCTCGACCCCGCCGCCGTCGCCTCACCCTTCATTACGACCATCGTCGACGCCGTATCGCTGCTCATCTTCTGCGGGCTTGCCACGCTCATTCTCGGCTGAGAAAAATAAAAAGTGCCATTTTGGCACTTTTTTGCGATATGGAAGGTGCCATTTTGGCACCTTTTTTGTTCCGCGTTATCTCGCCCGCGGGAATTGGGTAACGCGTCATCCTGAGCCGAAACAGCTATACCATGTCCGAGATAGCCCATCTTCGAAGGATCCCGAGGTACGAAGTCCGAAAAAAAAGCTCCTCCTCGGGGAGGAGCTGTCACGCAGTGACTGAAGTGGGGAGTTCTATTTGCCATTCCGCTTTATAAAAAAAGGTTTGGCGTATTGGGACACCCCACTCCCTTTGTCCCCCTCCCCAAGGAGGGGGTCTCGGACTGCGTATGGGGGGATTCTTCGCTGCGCTCAGAATGACGCGCTTACTACACGCTAAACTGCGGACATGGTACCCACTGATGCCTTCCCAACGAGAGGGGAGGGTGTTTTACGGTAATTGGCGGGTGATGAGGAAGCCGTCGAAGAGGAAAAGGGTGTTCCCCTGCAAGATCGGGCGCAATTCGTTTTCGCCCATAAAGTCGATGTACAAAATGCGTTTGAGCCTGCTTCCGTCCCAGCGAAGAAGACTGAAACACCCCTGACTGGGCATGTCTGTGCTGATCCCGAAGAGGCCGCGCTCTTTATCTATAAGGTACGACTTGCGATCCTTGGCATACAGTTTGTTGACGGGGTCGAGGTAGGATGCGACAAGCTGTGCGTCTTGATCATAGAGCTCGATCTTGACGCGGCAAGTCGCGCCTTCGTAGCCGACGTCGTACCCCACGCCGAGAAACAGCCCGTCTGTAAACTCGATGAGCTCTGTGGAGTAGCCTTTAAGTGCGCCGCTTTGTTTATAAGTGATGCGCGAAAGGTCGGAAAGGTCGAAGCAGTAGACGGGATCGCTGCTTTTATCGCTCGTGCAGATGTAGACGCGGTTTTGCTCAAAGGTGGCGGCGAGGATGGTCTCGCCTTCGGGAGCAAAGTTTTCTGCCGCAGTGATGGCGCGTAGCGTCTTCGCATCGAGAATATAGAGGCTCGCATACTTGCCGTCCACCGTTGCGGCGATGCGGAGCGTCCCTTGGAAGCAGTCCATGGCGTAGCGGTCCTTGACGGTTCCCGCAAAGGTCGCATGCACGGGGGAGCCGAACTTGCCCCCCGCGGCGATGGGAATGCGCACGAGGTCCGTCTGTACCCCTTCGGCGGACCCGGGGCCGCAGTTCATTACGAAAAATTTTTCATGCGATCCCGTCATATAGCACGCCTCACGGGTGAAACAGATGCAATCTGCGAGCGAGAGAATGGTAAAGCTATCGAGATATTCGCCCTCTTCGGAGATGGAGGAAAAGACGGTGTAGACGGGATAGGCGGTGCATGCGGGCAGGAAGATGTCTTCGGCGGGAATGCAGGTCATCGCACCAAATTCCCCGAACTGCGGAATGTAATCCTTTTCGCTGCCGAGCGCTTTGGGGAAATACTTTGAGACGATGAAAAGATCGCCGCCCATCATGCGGGAGGTGAGGAGATCCCCCGAGAGAAATTGCGCCCTTGTCACGGACATGGTATGGGGATCTTCTGCGTCGACCGTGTAAATGGCGACGTAGGAGAGACTTCCTTCAGAGTCGGACATGGTCGTGAGAACGGTGACGGTAGTTCCGTCTTCACTCAGATATATCTCGCGGGCGCCGCTGTGGAAGTGGAAGCCCTCCTCCGGCTCGATGATAAGAGTGCCGAGCGAATGGGGGGCCTCTTCGAGCGAGTATGCCTGCAACTTGTAATAGGGGGCACAGATCGCCCCGTGGCTGCTCTTGGCAAGGTAGAAAGCCGTCGTTTGATTGCGGGCGAGAAGATCCCCCTCAATAACGCCGTCCGTCTCCCAATCGGCGTATTCGGAAACTTTGTCGATGCCGCCCGGGGCGCCGGTTCCGCCGCTCGGAGCGTTGCTTCCGCCGCTCGGGGTATCGCCTTCGCCGCTCTCCGTATGGTCGGAATCGGTGGCGGGGCCCTGCACATCTTCCGTGCCGCTCCAGCCGCTCCCGCCTGACGAAAACATCTTGCCGAGCGCGCCCTGCACCTCTTGATAGCTTTCCGCCTGCTTGCCCGTGGCGCCCGTGCGCACGCCGCCCACCGTCTCGGGCGCCTCTATCACATGCTCGGGCGAAGCGTCCGCCATGTTGTCGGGGTTCCCCCAAGCGGGCAGAAAGACGGCAAGGTTGACGGCGACGACGGCCGCGAGGGAACAGGAGAGGCCCGCGGCGATTTTTTTATTTCTGGAAGAACGCTTCTTTTTGATGGCTTCCGCTTTTTCGAGAATGTCCTGTGTGCGCTCGCTATATGTCTTCATATCGCACTCCTTTCTTCACTAAAATTTGCTTGAGGGCAGCCTTTGCGCGGGCGAGAAGGTTGTAGGTCTGCTTTCTTGTCCGCTTTAAGATCGAAGCCGCTTCCTCGATGCGGAACCCCTCGAAATAGATGAGACAGAGGGCGCCGCGGTACTGCTCGGGAAGCTGTTGCATGGCGGCAAAGACGACCCTGCTCCGCTCTTCGAGTTCGATATAGAGCTCCGTATCCACCGCGGCGGCGGGGGGCGGCTGCCGCTTTTGGGCACGGATACGGTCGATACACCCGTTCCGCACCGTCTTATACAGATAGGCCTTGAGGTTGGCGTCTTCGGGAAGGGGGCGGCGCTTGACGATGAGCGCGGCAAAGGCATCCTCCGCGGCATCCTCCGCGGCGAACGTGTCCTTCAGATAGCAATAGGCATACCGCACGAGCGCATCGCTGTACCTTGCAACGAGCGTTTCGAGCGCCTTCCCGTCGCCCGAAAGATAGCGGCGGTAGAGTTCGGCGCCATTGTCTTCCACGTCTGCACCTCTCAATGGTATAACGGGGAAAGCCCCCAAATTACTCACTGCCATTATTATAAAGCTCGCGGACGATTTGTCAAGTTCGGACATAAAATATGAGGTTTTTGCAAATCGTTGAAAAAAGTTGACAAAATCAAGAAATTTCCGATAAAATAGAGGCAAGAGAACAAGGAGAAACGATGATGAAGGCAGGCAGATTTTTTGCAGCGCTTGCGGCTTCCGCCCTCTTGGCAGCGAGCTTTTCCCTCGCGGCATGCGGCGACGGGCACGACCATATCGATCAGAACAGGGACGGAAAATGCGATCTCTGCGGCGAGCAAATCGGTTCCGGCACAGGCACAGGCTCCGGCACCGGAGGGACGCAGGGGAACTGGGCCTGGAAATACGAGGGGGACTACCATTGGCAGGAAGATAAGGAAAGCCACGCGGAGCGCAGCGGCAGCCGCGGCTTGCACTGCGACGACGATAAAAACGGCGAGTGCGATGTATGCGGCGCTCCTGTCAAGATCGAAGAAGAGGGCGGCGACGACGATGATGATGACGATCCGTCCGCAGATCCCGGCGACGATGGGACCGTCACAATTCATTACCACAACATGAACGGCTGGACCTCGGTGAACGCTTATTCGTGGGATAAGGCGACCGTCACGAAATATCTCGGCGAATGGAGCGGAAAGCCCGCGACAAACGACGGCGCAAATTGGTGGTCCATCACCTACGAGATCCCCGCGGGGCAGTCCACGAAGGACCTTATGATCATCTTCAACGACGCCGGCGCGGGCGGCGGCGGCAAGACGCAGACGGGTGATATCGACATCACGGGGAAGGTCTATGGCGGGCAGTCGTGGATCTCCAAGGACGAGCAGCCCTACCCCACCCTGAAGGCTGCCCTGAAGGCGGAGAGCGGTGTTTCCGGCCCGCACGAGCACAGCTATTCGACGGCGTGGGACTTCGACGAGAACAGCCATTGGCACCCCTCTTCCTGCGAGCACACGGGGCTCAGAAAGGACGAAGAGGCGCATACCTACGAAGGCGATAAATGCGTTTGCTCGGTCTGCGGATACGTGAAAGAGCATACCCATGTCCAAGGGGGATGGGTCACAAACACGGTTTCGCACTGGAGAAATTGCATCCTCTGCGGGCAAAAGATCGAGGGGACGGAAGCCGCGCACAGCGGCCTTCCCTGCGATATTTGCGGCTACGATGTCGCCGTCTCGGGCGGTTTGAAATTCGAATATGATAAGGCGACGGATTCCTACTTCGTCATCGGATATGATAACGACGAGATCGAGTCCGATTTCCGTATCCCCGCGGAGTATAATCAGAAGAAGGTCACCGCGATCACGAACAAGGCGTTTATGGGCTGCGAGAAGATCCATTCGGTCATCATCCCCGACAGCGTCACCTGTATCGATATCTATGCCTTCTGCAACTGTGCGAACCTTGCGAGCGTGAGCCTCGGCGGCGGCGTAAAGGAGATCGGCATGGCGGCTTTTGAAAACTGCTCCGCCCTCACCGGGATCGTATTCCCCGAAAGCCTTACGAAGATCGGGATAAGCGCCTTCGAGAACACCTCTGTTACCCAATTTATGGTGGGGGCAAACCTTGTGGAGATCGGCGCGTTTGCCTTCCGCACGAAGAAGCTCGATGCGGTCACCTTCGAAGTGACGGCGGGCTGGACGGTCAGCAACCTGCCTTTCAGCGAGGAGAGCGAGGCGGTGGACGTCTCGAACGCGGAGAAGAACGCGCTCATGTTCTTCTATGCAAAATTCCAGGAGGATTATCCGACCACTGGCGCCATCATCGCCAAGTGGGCAGAGGACCACGGCTCGGATGTTCTCAAATTCCTGTCCAACTATACCTGGAAACGCGGATAAAACTTCGTTGAAAGAAAAGGACCGTTCGCGGTCCTTTTTTTGTGCGGGTACGAAGTCCGAAGTGCGCTCCCAATTCGTCACCCTGAACGAAGTCGAAGGGTTTTTTTAATGCGGCGATGCTTCGACAGGTTCAGCATGACAGTATTATGGAATGGCACTCCTTTCGCTACGGCAAGAAGCACGCCTCCTTTCCATTACATTCTTTTACTTGCAATTTTGCGGCGGGGGTGGTATAATCGAAGACGGTATGAAGGTGTTTGCGATCAGCGATCTGCATCTTTCCGGTATGTCGGATAAGCCGATGGACGTGTTCGGCGCAGAGTGGGAGGGGCATTTCGAAAAAATCAAGCGCGATTGGCGGGAGCGGGTGGAGGACGGCGATATCGTCCTTCTCGGCGGCGACACCTCGTGGGGGATGAAGCTCGAGGAAGGCATGTTCGATGTCGCATCCCTTAAAGAGCTCCCCGGAGAGAAGGTCTTCGTCCGCGGCAATCACGACTATTGGTGGAGCGGCATTTCGCGCATCCGCGAGAGCGCCCCGCCCCGCTTTCACTTTCTGCAAAACGACTGCGTACGCATCGGGAACTTTCTCATCGCGGGTTCGCGGGGGTGGACCGTCCCCGGGAGCGCGGACTTCACCGAGCACGATATGCGGCTGTATCTGCGCGAGGCGGAACGGTTTCGCCTCGCCTTCAAGGAAGTGGAGAAGGTGCGAAAAGACGGAGATAAACTCATCGTCCTTTTGCATTTTCCGCCCTTCAACGTGAAGAAGGAGGATACCCTCTTTACCGAACTCTTTGAGGAGAACAGGGCGGACATGGTGGTCTTCGGGCACCTGCACGGGGCGGGGTTCTTCCCCCTGAAAAGCGAGAAGGCGGGAATCTGCTACTTCCTCACTTCCTGCGATAAGACGCACTTTGCGCTCACACAGATCATATAATCTTTTGCTTGGCAGAAAGACGGGCTCGCCGCCCGTTTTTTTCATATTCTTTTGCGCCCGTTCATACCCTATCCATATGGAACAGTATCGTGAGAGCAAAGAGGAGATCCTTTCGCGGCTCGGCGTGAGGGAAGGCGGTCTCGATGGGGAAGAGGCGGCTTCCCGCCTTGCAAAAGACGGCGCAAACGTCTTGAAAGAGGGCAAGAAAAAGAGCAAAGTCCTCCTCTTTTTTGCACAGTTCAAAGATCTCATGACGCTCATCCTCATCGCGGCCGCCGTCCTCTCGGGGGCGCTCGCATTCTTCACGGGGGATAGGAGCGAACTCACGGATACCGCCATTCTGCTTGCCGTCATCCTTTTGAACGCCATTGTGGGCTTTCTGCAGGAGTACCGTGCGGACGCCGCCATCGCCCACCTTAAAAAACTCTCCAAATGCGAGGCGAAGGTCATCCGCGGCGGGAAGCTTTTCAGGATCGATGCGGAGGAGCTCGTCGTAGGAGATATCATCGAGCTCGAAGAGGGGGACCGCGTTCCCGCCGACTGCCGCATCCTTTCGAGCGAAGATCTCCGTATGGACGAATCCGCGCTCACGGGCGAATCCCTTCCCGTAAAAAAATGCGATTGTATTGTAGATAAGAGCGCCATTTCCGACCGAAGGAACACGGTGTTTATGTCCACCTTCTGCGTGAAGGGAACAACGCGGTGCGTCGTCGTGGGGTGCGGCATGGATACCGAGATGGGCAAGATCGCCGCTCTCTTGCAAGAGAAGCGACCCGCCCCTTCCCCCCTCGATAAGACGATCGCAAAGCTCGGCAAGATCATCACAATCTCCGTCTTTTTGGTCGCACTCATCCTGTTTGCGGGCGGGCTTCTATCGGGAAGGCTCACCTTCCTGCAAAACCTCATGGCGGCCGTCGCCGTCGCGGTCGCGGCAATTCCCGAGGGGATGGGGGCCGTCGTCACCGTCATATTGGCGATGGGGGTAAGGCGGATGGCATCGCGGCGGGCGGTCATCAGAAAACTTTCCGCGGTGGAAGCGCTCGGCAGCTGCACCGTCATCTGCACGGATAAGACGGGCACCCTCACGAAAAACCGCATGACGGTGGAGAGCACACAAACCGACTTTTCGGGCGAAGACGGCGCCGCGGGCATGCGCGAGCTCTTGCGCTGCATCCGCATCTGCCACACGGTGAAGGGAAGTGCGGGCGGGTACATCGGCGACCCGACCGAGATCGCCCTTCTGGAATATGCCGACGATAAAAATTTCTCATTTTCGGCTCGGCGTTTGGGCGGGACGCCCTTTTCCTCCGAGCGACGCATGATGAGCGTGCTGTGCGCCTTCGAGGAGGGGCGGCGGCTGTATGTAAAGGGAGGAACGGAGGCCGTCCTCGCAAAGTGCGATAAGCTCCTGACGGCATCGGGCGAGGTACCCATGTCCGAGGAGCACCGTTTCAAAATTCATCAAGCCCTCTTGGAAAACGCCCGCAATGCCATGCGCGTTCTATCCTTTGCCTACGGAAATACGGAGCGGGAAGAAGGGCTCGTCTATATCGGTCTTTGCGCCATGTTCGATCCGCCCAAGGAGGGGGCGAGGGAGGCCGTTGCGGCGTGCAGGCGGGCGGGGATCAAGACGGTCATGATCACGGGGGACGGCCCCGAGACGGCGCTTTCCATCGCTGCCCGCCTCGGCATCGCCTTTTCCCGGGAGGAGGTGATCACGGGCGATCGGCTAGACGGGATGAGCGAGGCGGAATTCGCATCGCGTGCGGAAACCTTCTCCGTGTATGCGCGCGTCTCCCCGCGGCACAAATCCGAGATCGTGCAGGCCCTTCGCGCAAACGGCGAGATCGTCGCCATGACGGGGGACGGGGTGAACGACGCCCCTGCCTTGAAGGCCGCGGATATCGGCGTCGCCATGGGCTCGGGGACGGACGTCACTAAAAATGCCGCCGACGTCGTCATTTTGGACGACGACCTTTCGACGTTGGTGCATGCGGTCGAGGAGGGGCGCAGTGTTTTCTTCAATGTGAAAAAGACGATCTCCTTCTTCCTCGCCACCAATCTTGCAGAGGTCCTGAGCGTGCTCATCGTCTCCCTCTTTTTGTGGAAGTTCGAGCTCTTCACGTCCACCCAGCTCCTCTTTATCAACCTCATCACCGATTCTTTGCCCGTGCTTGCGCTCGGCGCAGAGCGGACCGAGGGCGTGCTGCTTCGTCCGCCCGTCTCCGATCGGGAGATCTTCTCCCCCGTCTCCCTCTGCCGCATTGCCTTTTTCGGGACGGTGCAGGCGGCCATCCTCATCACGATGTTTCTCTTTTCCGAACAGGCTTGGGGGAACGGCGTTGCGAGCACGATGGCGTTCGTCACCCTCTCGGGGCTGGAACTCATGTATGCCTTCTGCGTGCAAAGAGAGGACGAACTCGTCCGCGCGAAGCCCTTCTCTAACAAACTCTTGCCCCTGACGGTGGGGGTGGGGATGCTTTTATCCGTCGTCCTCGTCGCATGCCCGCCCCTTTGCGCGGTGTTTGACCTCACTCCGCTCACGGGGGTGCAGTGGCTCATCGCCCTCGGCCTTTCCTTTGCCGTCATCCCCATCGGAGCGGCCTACAGGGCAGCGCTCTCGATTTTAAGAAAGCTCAAAAGGCGCGAAAGACGCATCCCTCTTCGCGAAAGGCCTTGATGATGGCGGGAAGCGCCTTTGCGGTGGCAGTGCAGTCCGCCCTGTCGTGCATCAAAAGGACGACCCGCTTCTTCCCCTTGGCGGTCTCGAGGGAAGAGCGAAGGAGCTGTTCGGGGGGTGCCGAAAGATCCTCCCCGTCCCCGCACACGGCATTCCACCACACGATGCGGTATCCCATCTTCTTGAGGAGCGCTTCCTCCCGCGCATGTCTTCCGCCCCCGGGGAAGCGATAGATGCCCGGCGTTATGCCCGTCACCTTCTCGATCGCACGGCTGCACGCCTCCACGTCCTTTCGGAAGGCTTCCTCCGAGGAATAGATCTCCTTATAGCGGTGCCCCTGCGAGTGCACCCCGATCGTGTGCCCTTCGGCTGCGATGCGGCGGAGGACCTCTTCCCGCCCGGGGATGCGTTCCCCCACGATAAAGAAGGTCGCCTTGATGCCCTCTTTCTTCAATGTATCGAGGATGCTCCCCGTGACGCGGGTGCTCGGGCCGTCGTCGAAGGTGAGGTAGACCTCGCGTTCCTCC
Source organism: uncultured Clostridia bacterium (assembly GCA_947589585.1). Taxonomy (GTDB): domain Bacteria; phylum Bacillota; class Clostridia; order Christensenellales; family Borkfalkiaceae; genus Gallimonas. The sequence continues at coordinate 2,409 of CANQCA010000025.1, read as the reverse complement.
TTTGCAAAGGTAAAGGCGGGCTCGGCCGCCATGCGCCCCGAGAAGTGGGCGAGGAGGGCGAGAAGCACGGCAAACGCCGCGAGGATGAGATATTGGTTTCTTTTCGGCATAGTAGGAGTTTGCGCATCTTCCGAGGGATTATAAGCGGCTCTTTTATATGGAAGGCGGGGCGCATATTTTATAAAAGGGTGTGGCATACTTCGGGTATGAAACAAGAAAAAAGTGTGCCCTCCATAGAGCCGAATACACCAAAAGAGGAAGCCGATCAAAAGAAGGAAAATCACACTTCGACGCAATTTGAGCATACCATGTCCGCAAGACGCATCGCAGTTGTCGTCGGCGGGTCGTCGGGGATCGGGCGGGAGACGGCGCTGAAGCTTCTATCCAAGGGGTACCGCGTCTTCAACATCTCGCGCACACCTTTCAAGGGGGAGAGGATCAAGAGCTTTTCGGCAGACGCCGCGGCGGAAGGAGAGATCGCGCATGCGGTCAGGAGCGCGGGGGAAGAGGCGGGAGCCATCGATCTTTTCATCTATTCTGCGGGATTTTCCATGGCGGCGCCCATCGAACACGCGAGAAGCGGAGACTACAGGTACCTGTTCGAAGTCAACTATTTCGGCGCGGTGGAAGCGCTTCGCGCAGCCGTTCCCTTTTTGAAGCGGCGGGGCGGAAGGGCCATCCTCGTCGGCTCTTTGGGGGCGGATATGCCCATTCCATACGATAGCTTCTATTCCTCTTCGAAGGCGGCGCTTTCCATGCTCGCCCGCGAGGCGGATATGGAGCTTCGCCCTCACGGCGTAAGGGTGAGCGTTCTTCTCCCCGCGGGTACGGCCACCGACTTCACCTACAACCGGAGAGTATACGGCGAAGAGGAGAGCCTCGGATATTCGCCCTCGGTGAAGAAGGCTTCGGCCGCGCTCGCAAATATGGAACAGGGCGGCATGAGCCCTTCACTCGTCGCCGAAGCCGTCTTGAAGCTCGCCGCAAAGCACAACCCCCCGCCCGTCTCGGCGGTGGGCGGGAAGTACAATGTTCTGCGCTATGTGAATAAGCTTCTCCCCGAGCGCGTCACCGATTGGTTCGTCCGCAAAAAGTTCAATCAAAGATAGGTTTGCATCCTTGCCCACCCCTGTGAGGGGTGGGTGTCGCCTTTGGCGACGGAAGGGGTGTACCCACGTCATCCTGCCCCGCCACCGCGTCATCCTGAGCGTAGCGAAGGATCCCCTGAATGAAAACGTAGACTTTGAAACCGCCGGCATTCTCCAATCCGTCATGCTGAGCGTAGTCGAAGCATCACATTGTTATATTCGGACTTACGTTTTGGGGGATTCTTCGGAGAGGTTCTCTCGTGTTTTCTTCTTTATTATTCGCCTCAGAATGACGCTTCCTTGTTCCCCAACAAATCTTTATAAAAAATATCCATGCGGCTTGACGGTAAAGCCGCTTTTATATTATAATATGATTGAAATTTTATCGTCGGAAGCGGGCGCATGGCGCCCGGGGAGGTGGGAGTTGGTACGCCGCATCTATTTGGAGGAAAGCCGTCCCTTCGATACGGAAGGGAAAAAACTCATGGGGGAGATCGCCGCAAACCTCAGGATCTCCTCTTTGGAAGGGCTTCGCGTCCTCACCCGTCTGGACGTGGAGAGCGAGGCGAGCCTTCCCCTTGGCAAGATCTTTTCGGACGCCGAGATGCACGCCTCCCCCTACGCCGACCTTTTGGGCTGCCGTGTCTTTGCGGCAGAGCTCATGGACGAAGAAGCGCCCGTCCTGCAGTGGGCCGCAAACAGGATCCGCTTGGAGAGTGAGGCGCCCTTCACCCTCCGTGCGGCGAAGGTCTACGCCCTCTCGGGCAGCCTCAACGAGGAAGAACTTCTCGCCGTCAAGGAATACATCCTGCGCTCGGAGGGGGTGGAGGAGGAGAGCTTATCTCTTCCCGCGACGCTGAAGTTTTCCCCCTCGCCCATAGGGGAAAGCGAGACGGTCGGTGGCTTCCGTGATCTGGACATGGGTGGCCTCGAATCGCTCGCGCACCGCCTCGGCCTCGACATGGGTGCCTCGCAGCTCGCCATCGTACAGGAGCACTTCAAGGCGGAATACCGCGATCCGACGGATGCCGAGCTATACATATTCGATGCGCTCTCTTCGTGCGGACGGCTCACGATGGGCGCCGCAGTCGAGGTGGAGGCATCCTGCCCGCTCCATGCGGACGCCGTGCGCGCTATCCGCTCTGCGCAGGGCGACGCTGGCGCGGAGGGAGAACTTTCTCTCGCCGCCCTCACAAAGCTTCCCCTTCTTCTGAAACAAAAACGCGCCGATGCGGAGACGTGTATGCTCGGCGGGGCGCCTGCCGTGCGGGTGAACCTCGGGGGCGATGCACCCGATGCCGTGCGTTATCTGCGGCTTTCC
>CANQCA010000024.1 GCA_947589585.1 uncultured Clostridia bacterium | reverse complement strand
AGAGCCCCGCGTTCGGTCAGCGTTTGCCCGTGCATATGGGCAAACGCCAAGAAAATTTTGCAGCCAAAGATTATCAACCTTTGGCAGTACTGCAAAATTTTCCCTTTCAGGGGCGACAAATGCCCCTCATCCGTCACGGCTGCGCCGCGACACCTTCCCCCCGAAGTGGGGAAGGCTTACGGGATCTTTAATTTATAAGCAAAAAGTCTGCGATTCGTTTGATATTATTTGCATAATGTGATAAAATATAAATATAGTCGATATCCTATCTCTTTTCATCGGGAGGTACCAATGAAATTGCATCGAAAAATCTTGTTTACGGCGTTTTCGCTCCTTCTTACGCTCGGGCTCTTCTCCCTTGCCGCCTGCAAAGCAGAGGAAGAGGTGCAGCCCGTTTCCTATTCCGTGACCGTCACATGTGAGGATGAGAGCGTTCTCGGCGGCATCGGCGTCTCCCTGCAGACGGAAGAAGGCGCCATCGAGGGCGGCGAGATGAAGGCGCTCACTTTGGGAAAGGCCGAATTCCTTTTGCCCCCTGCGACATATAAAGTAGTGCTCTCGGGCGTTCCCGAAGACTATACCTTCGAGGCTGCGAGCGTGAGCGTAAGCTCCCCCGCCGCCACCATCGCCCTTCTCAAAACGCCCGATAATCCCGACGAAAAACCCGATGAGCCGGAAAATCCCGATAAGCCCGACGAGCCGGATAAGCCTGTCAAGCCCGAGCCCATCGAATACACCGTCTATCTCAATCTCACCGCTGCCGAGGAAGAAGCCTTCCAAGGCATCACCGTCGCTCTTGAGACCCTCGAGGGCGGGGCGGTCGAGGGCGGCGAGGCACGCGCGGCCGCGGAGGATGCGAACTTTCGCATCTACGCTCGCTTCAGCGTCCTTCCGGGGGATTACCGCGTCGTCCTTTCCGGCTTTCCCGATAACTATTTCTGGCCCGAGACGACGCTCACGAAGGATTCCCCCTCCGCCACCGTCAGCTTCTCGCACGATTCCGATTACACCGTCACCGTCGTATGTGCAGACGAAGAGATCCTCGGCGGGGTGAAGGTCGCACTCCGCAACACGCTCGACGGCGCCATCCCCGAGGGGGGCGAAGCGCGGCCGCTCACTGCGGGCAAGGCAGCCTTCCGCATGCGCGTGACCTCTGCGAATACGCAGTTCCGCGTTGAACTTTCCGGCGTTCCCGCAGATTACGGGCAAACGGGCAGCACCGTCGTGAGCGATCTTGCGCCGGACTGCCTCCTGACCCTCGAAAAGCATGCGGATCCCCCCGTTGCCGAGGAAGGTCTCCCGCAGTCGCTCGGCGGGAAGTGGGAGAGCACGAACCCCTCCATGGCAGCCGTTACCTTCGAAAAGAATACGGTCACGGTGGAAGGTGCGCTCGGTACGGGCTCGGCGGAAGCGACCGAGATCGTAAAGAGCGGCGACGTGTGGGAATTCAAGGCCTCGCTCTCCATCGAAGGGAAAAAGCTCAACACTTCCTTCCGCTACAATGCGGCGGCGGATACGCTTGAGGCACGCACCAGCCCGAGCGCGCCCCTCTTCCCCCTCACCCGCCACCGCGAGGAGGAAACCGTGACGGCCTTCCCCGACGGCCTCGTCGGCACGATCTGGAAGCCCGTTTCAGCCGTTGCGGGGCTCTCGGAAGTGCGCTTCACGCAGACGAATATCGTCATCGGCGGGCAGATCGTCACGCCCGCTGAGATCAAGCGTCTCGACGACGTCTATACCTTCGAGGCGGAGATCACCGTCGAGGCCAAACTGCACTTCGCCTTCACCTACCGTGCGGCGGAGGATACACTCACGCTGAGGGACGATCTCAACAGCCGCGATGTGGCTTTCGAAAAACAGGCGAGCGTAGATCCCGACGCATTCGGCGAGGTCGCCGCTTCCCTTCCCGACGAGACGGCGGCAGAGCTCGCAAAGGCGGCATGGACCTCGGACGACGAGATCGTCGCGCAGGTCACCTTCGAAAAGATCGCCGCCACCTATGGCATCAAGGTCATCATCCATATGAATAACGGCAAGGGTGGCCCCGTCAGTGCGCTCATCGAAAACGGCGAGATCAGAAAGGACGGCAACGTCTATCAGATCGCCTACATCCCCGCAGCGGGCACGAATATTACCTATACCGTCCTCTTGCGCTACGATACCGCCGCCAAGACGCTCACCGCGCTCTATGGAAGCAGCACGGTTTCTCTTACGCAGGACAACGTGCAGGAGGACCCTTCCGTCTATCCCGCCGAACTCGAGGGCACGACATGGCTCAACGCCGACGACCCCGACGGCACAGTTTCGGGCATCCGCTCCATTACCTTTATCGGCGGCGAGATCAGGTGGGTGGACGCGAACGGCAACACGCAGCTGGCTGTCTTCGGCGAAGCCTTGGGCACCACCATTTGGATGAAAGTCGATCCTGCCGCGGGCATCCCCTACAACACGTTCGGCATCAAATATGCGGGCGGCTCTATGGAAGTCACCATTTTGTCAGTCACCTACAGTTTCACCAAACAGGCATAAAACAGCATAATAGTACCGCCCCTGCATAATGGCAGGGGCAGCTTTTCGTTTGCCCGAAAATATTCTTACGAAGCAGTCACGGTAACGACGTATCTGCCGTCCGCATCCTTCACGATCGTGAGCGTATAGCCGATGGCCATGCCGCCCGCGACCTTTCCCGTAAACGTCCACGTCCCGTCTGCGCCCGTGAGGCCGCTCAATTCCATCACGGAGAAGCCGTCCGTCCTGTTGCCGCTGTACACGGCGAGCAACTGTACTGCGTTCCCCGCCTCATCCGTGAGGAAGTAGACGAGATAGCCGCCCGTTGCCTCCGCAGAGTGGAAGGAGTAGATCTCAAGCTTGATCTCTGTAATTGCGTCCCCTTTCTTCTTAAAGGTAAGCAGGTAGCCTTCGTAACCGCCTTGTGCCCCGCCGGAAACGATCAGCCAAACGCCGTCGTGATTGGGCAGAGCGCCGAGGTCAACGGGTTCGATCACGCTTCCGTCCGCTTTGATGAGGGTGGCGTTCACGGCGACGCCCACAAGATCGTCCGCATTGCCCGCATAGCCGTCGTGGCCATAGCCGGGGGTGCCCGGCGCCGTCGCACGGATGAGATATTTGATGAGGACCGTATATCTCTCGCCCTTGTATTCCACCGTCCGCTCCTCGTAGGTGTAGAAGCCCCAGAGGATGTAGCAAGCGCCCACTTCCTCGGCATAGCTCTCGACGAAATCGATGGCATACTTTTTGCCGTTCTGCTCGAAGGTGATCTCGAGAAGATCGCCTTGAAGGTCGCTGCGGTAGCCGAGACGGCGCACGTCCTTATCGGAGATATTTTCGAATGTGACGGGCTCAGCCTGCGAGGACGGGGTCTTGTTCCCATAGAGGAAGGTGCCGCTGTACGCCGTATCCTGCATCTCGCCGGGATAGATGGGACCGAAGCCCAAGAGCGTCTTGGTGATCTCGCCGCCCGTGTAGTTGCCGTTGCCGCCCTCGCCGCCCGTCTGCAAGCCATTGTAGTAATCGGGCATTGCGACGTTCGTCTTGCCCACATTGAGGGCGAACGTCCAGCCTGCGGCCGTTCTTGTGAAGGTGAGATCCTGATAGCGCGATCCCTCATACTCGATGCGGGGCTTCACGGCGCCGTCCGTGTAGATGTTGAGGATAAATCCTTCGTATTCCTCCCAATCCTCTCCTTCCTTCACGGCGACGGTGAGTGCATTGTTGTAGTTCGCTCCGAGCCGCACCGTGATACGGAGCTCTGCCTCAAGCGGCACCACATCCGCGAGGGTGAAGTTGATATTCCCGCCGATGCGGAGCTTTCCGTCCGCGTCGGGCTGCCAGCCGTGGAAGGTCTTGCTCTGCGAGGTCGAGGTCTGCACCGTGACGTCCTGCGTCGTAGGCGTCGGCAGCGGGATGACGCGCCTTGTGAGATCGTAGAAGACCATGTAGAGATTCTGCTCGTCGAAGTAGTAGGCGCCGCTCGTCGTCTCGGGGGCTTCGCCGTGCGCACCGATCTGGAAGGTGCCGTCCTCGGCGAAGGCGAGATAATCGAGGTCGTCCGCAAAGAACACCATGCCCCTCCCCTTATAATCGATGATGCGGAAGGTCTCCTTCTCGCTGTCGAGGAGCAGGTAGACGGATGTCTCGTCCCCGAACATGAAGAGCATGAAGCCCGCTTCTTCGTCGAGCATGGAATAGGCGCCGATGCCCGAATAGCTCCCGTCGGCCGTATTCAACGTGCCGCCGCCGAAGCCGTCGAGCCACAAAACATCCCAATTCTCATTGACGAACGTCCCCTCCGTCTCCTCGGAGAAGAGAATGGCGTAATGCTCTTCATAGGAAGAATAGAGCTGGACGCGCCACCCGCTCGGCGTGAGCCCCGGGGTGGGCCCTTCCGCCTTGATGAGATAGATGTTGTTCGCGGGGTCGATCGCCTCATAGGTCCCCCGCCTCGTCTCGCCCGAGCCGCTCGGACGTACGGAGACGTTGCCGCGGCCATCGAAATCGAGGAAATAATATGCGGTGGAAGAACCGATCTCCACGCCCGTGTAGTCGATGAGCGTCCATACGCCGTGCGCATAGTCGAGGGGATAGAAGGCGCCCTTTTCGAGATCGATCTCGATATAGATATCGTCGCCGTCGATGGGGGTGAAGTAGATCTCGGTGCTCTCGGGATCGGAGGAGTAGGTCCCTCTGAAGGTATTGCCCGCGCCGTCGATATATTCCGCCCAATAGTAGCCGTCGAGCTGAAGGGTGCCGCCGTCCTCTCCCCTGAAGATGGCCATAAGCTCGGGGACGGGCTTGAAGTAGATATAATCGGAATTGCCGTTCGCATCGGTGAAGAGGGTGACGACGAAGGTGAAGATCTCCGTCCCGCCCACCTTGAGCGAGTAGATGTTCTCGTCGAATTGCGTCTTTCCGGCAAGGGCGTAGGTCGCTTCCCGCCAATCGTGGGCGGTACCTGTGCCGAAGTCGTATCTGGCATTGCCGCTATCCGCGAGCACGCCGCTATTTAAGATGAATGCGTCGAGGATGAGATCGTTCACGAATTCCGCGCTGCCCGTCTCTCCCTCTGCGGCGGGGGTGTATTTATAGATCTGAAGTTGGCAGGTCTCCCCTTCCCGCAGCGCCCAAACGTTCCCGTCCTCGACATAGCGGTCGACGACGGCGCTTCCGTCACGGCCCGCATAGGTGAAGGTGAAGAAGGTGTAGCCGAACGTAGCCTCCCGCTCGAGCCGGAAACTCCCCTCGTGCAGAATGGTGTTGTTCTCCAGCCAGATGGAGCCGAGACCCGTGGGGAGCGTCTCGTTGACGTTCGCCCAGATCACGCCGCCGCCCTCGAGCGCATACTCCTCGTAGAGCTTTTCCCCGTCCTCTTCGAGGGGGATATACACCGCGGCGGTCTTCATATCCGAAGAGCGGTTGGCCTCGGTCGTGTAGAACTTGATCGTGTGGGGAATGAGATCGGAATACGCTTCCTCGGCCTGTGTCACGGTGAAGGTGTAGTACCAAAATCCGCGTGAATTTTCCGCCGTATACGTCCCGACGCCCGCTCTGCGCGCCGTCGTTCCATCGTCCAAGGAGATCCAAATCTCGCCTTCTCCCTCCGTATCCCCCTCTTCGCCGAAGAGGACGATGGCGGGATAATCGAACTTATCCGTCATGCGGCGGTATTCACGATAGGGCTTATCGAATTGGAAGGAAGAGAAGACCGTGGAGGACGTCTGTTGGAAGGAATAGCTCTTATCGCCTTCCTGCACCGTCACGACGAACCCCGAGTAGCTGTCGTCGATGTAGGTGTATCTGCCCTTGTGTTCGTTGCCTGCGGCATCGCGGTAGACGGCGCTGTCGTCGAAATAGCCGAGGCCGTCCAAAAAGAGCGTTCCGCCCTCTCTGACTTCATACGTTGCAAGCTCCCCGCTCTGCGTAAGGCCGCGGAAGAGCCCTCCCGCCGTGACATAGCCGCTGAATTCTTCCCCCGTCGCAGCTGTATCGAGGGGGACCGTCATGACGTAGTTGACATATTCTCCGGGCTCGGAGGCGAGCATGCCGTAGGCGTCGACGATATCGACGAAGACCCTGTACATGCTCTGCCCGTTGCTGCCCGAGATCGTGCTGTCGATGTAGTAGGTCCCGTCGAAGCCGATGGCCAGGGCGGATTGATTGGCCGCATAGAGCACCGCGCCGCCATACCCGTCGAAGACGAGAACGTCACCCGTGGGATAGGGCGCCTCCACGGAGAGGAATTCGACGTAATAGCCCGCTTCTTCCCCCGCGATGGAGAAGATGGCGGGGTGCTGCGCATTCTCCAACTTATCGAACCGCACGAAGATGCTCTCTGTATTGTCCGCAAAGGTGAGGAGATAGTCGCCGCGGGTCGCATCGAAGGCGAGCTCGCCCGCATGCTCCTTCCCGTCCTTCTTGTAGACGGCGGTGAGATACCCGTCGATCGTGAGCGTCGTCGAGGCGTCGTAGCGGCCTTCCGCGTCGGGCGCACCCTTGGCGGGATGCGCATAGTTATCGTATAGGATATATTCCCCCTTCAGCGCTTCATTTTCATAGGCGAACTGCTCCCCGCCCACCTTTCCTTTCAAAACATCGCCCGCGGGAGCGGCTTTGTTTGTGAGGGTGAAGCTATCCCCCTCGCGCGTTCCCGCGAAGGTATATCCGCCGCGCTGCATATAGCATGCGTTGGGTTCGAGGCGGGGGAAATAGAGAAGATCCGAGCTGCCCGCACGGTCGGTGTACGCCTTATCCCAGACGGCATAGAGGGTGGTCGGGCCGACGATGGCCTGTGTGCGGCCGCCCGCCATGATGATATCTTCGTTGGCGACGCCGTCCTTTTTCAGGCTCCAGCCGACGAAGCGGTATCCTTCTGCAGAGAAAGCGTTCTCACGGGTATTCGGCATGCTCTCGAAGCGGGCACGCTGCTCGGCCACCGTCCCCGAAAAGCTCCCCGCGGGGAGATTGGCGTCGTAGCGGACGGTGTAGACGGCGCGGTCGAAATAGAGATAGAAGATATTCTCGCCCGCATTTGCCGAGAGGACGCGCGTCGTCACGGGGGCAGGGTCGCCTGCGCCGCGTTCGGGTTCGCTCACATAGATAAAATGATCGAGCCCCGCGAGCGCGGAAGGGTCGGGCGTATAGCTCTCCCCCGCATACCCCTTCCCGCGGTAAATTTCCGATCCGCGGCGATAGCCCGTTCCCGAAGGGTTCTGAAGGTAGACATAGACCGTATAATCGGCCTCGGCCTTCCAACCCGCATAGTAGTCGGTGTCCTCCTCGGGTGCGGTAATGGTGGCAGCAAGCGCTTCCCCGCCCAGATCTTCTTTAAGATACCAGCCCGTGAAAACGCTGCCGTCCTTCACGGGGACGGGAAGCTCGACGCTCTCCCCCGGGGATGTGACGATGGGAGCGACCTCGCTTCCGCCGTTCGAATGAAACGTCAGCGTGACGCTGTCCGATCCGCATGCCGCGACCGCCGCGAGCGAAACGGCAGCGAGCGCCGCTATGACGAGACAGAGGATCCATCTTTTCAACGATCTCATGATCGACCTCCTTGATTTGCAAAATTGCCCATCGCATAGAGTATGGGCGGGTCATTTTCATCTTACACGCCCCGTCCGATTTTGTCAACCGAATTGACGAGCAACGTGTGAAATTTATGCAAAATGTCACATTTTATTGAAGTAATCGAAGTTTTATGCAAATAAATTTCAAAAAATAAGCAAACCTTCCTGAAGCGATCCCATAATGAAAATTCGAACTGCGTATAAGGGGATCCACTCGGGGCGGTGCCCCTCGGAATGACAATGCATCCCGCCCCTCGAGATGGCACATTTGGCGCCCCTCTCCTTCGGACATGGGTTGGGGGGAAAGGTGTCAGACGGTGGCGAATTGGCTGTTGTAGAGCTCGGCGTAGAAGCCGCCCAGAGAGAGGAGCTCCTCGTGGCTGCCCTGCTCGACGATATCGCCGCCGCGCATCACGAGGATGACGTCGGCATTGCGGATGGTCGAAAGACGGTGGGCGATGACGAACGACGTCCTGCCCTTCGTGAGCTCATCCATGGCCCGCTGGATGACGAGCTCGGTGCGCGTATCCACGGAGGAGGTCGCCTCGTCGAGGATGAGAAGGGGGGAATCCTTCACCATGGCGCGGGCGATGGCGAGCTGCTGGCGCTGGCCCTCGGAGAGGTTCAACTCGTCCGTCACACGCGTATCATAACCCATGGGAAGGGATGCGATGAAGTGTTTGAGCCCCACCGCTTCGCACACCTTATCGAGCGCTTCATCGGGCACATTCTTCTGGTTGAAGACGAGGTTCTCGCGGATGGTGCCGCCGAAGAGCCAGGTATCCTGCAAGATCATATCGAAGAGGGCGTGCACGTCCTCGCGCTTCATCTCCTTGATGGAGACGCCGTCGACGGTGATATCCCCTTCGCACTCGTAGAAGCGCATGAGGAGATTGACGATGGTCGTCTTGCCCGCTCCCGTCGGCCCGACGATGGCGACCTTCTGCCCCGCCCTGAGTTTCGCCGAGAAACCGTGGATGATCTCTTTCTCGGGGCTGTAGCCGAAGCGGACGTTTTTGAATTCCACGTCCCCTGCGACCTTCTCCGGCTTCTGCGCCTTGCCGTCTTCCCGTGCCATTTCCTCCGCGTCGATGAATTCAAACACTCTGCGCGAAGCCGCCGACGCCTGCTGGAGAGAGGTCATGGACTGCGCGAAGGTGGTAAGAGGCTGGGAGAAGAGGCGCGCATAGAGCACGAACGACATGATGGTGGGCAGCATCTGCGTATTCCCGCCGAGGGCGATGGCACAGCCCACGATGAAGATGAGCGCATAGGAGAGGTTGCCGACGAAGTTCATGATGGGCATCATCATGCCCGATAAGAATTGTGAACGGGCGTTATCGACGAAGAGGTCGCCGTTGGTCTTTTCGAACCTTCTCTTCTCGAACGCCGTTCCGCCGAAGCTGCTCACGATGAGGTGCCCCGTGTAGACTTCCTCGATCTGCCCGTCCATGATGCCGAGGTCCGTCTGTTTGCGGTTGAAATATTTTTGCGAAGTCTTGAGGATGATCCCCATGAAGAGGAAGCCGAAAAGCGATGTTCCGACGGTGACGAGCGCCAAGATCCAATCGGAAGCGAACATTTTATAGATCGTCCCGATAAAGAGCGCGAGCGCGCTCGTGAGGTTCGCGATGCTCGAGCCCAAGGTCTGTGCGATGATATCGACGTCGTTGGTGACGCGGGAGAGAAGGTCCCCCTTCGTCGCCCTGTCGAAATAGTTGAGCGGCACCCGGCCGATCTTCCCGTCGATGGAAGAGCGCAGCTTTTTGGATGCGCCCTGCGTGACCGTCGCCATCAAAAATTGGCTCGCGTAGCCCGCCAAGGCGCCCACGGCGTAGATGACCAAAAGATCGTAACAGACGGAAAGGAAGGCACCCATGTCCACGCCTTGGGGTCGCATAACGCCCTCGGTGAGCGCGGCGGTGAGGTCGCCGATCTTCTCGGGCCCGAGGATGGTGCATACCGCTCCGCCCACCGCAAAGAGGGCGGCGATGAGGATGAACGGGAGATAGCTCTTGCAGAAGAGAAAGAGCTTCCCGAGCGATCTTACGTCCATTTTCTCCTTGGGCATGTGTCTGTTTTTACGCATATGGGCGGGCATCAGAGTTCCTCCTCGGAGAGCTGCGACAGGGCGATCTCCCGATAGACGGGGCAGGTCTTGAGAAGCTCTTCGTGCGTGCCGAGGCCCGCCGCCTTTCCCCCGTCCAAAACCAAAATTTTATCGGCATTTTTCACGGTGCCGATGCGCTGGGCGACGATGATGACCGTCGTGCCCGCAAGTTTCTCCTTGATCGCGCGCCGCACGAGCATATCCGTCTTGAAATCGAGGGCGGAAAAGCTGTCGTCGAAGATGACGATCCCGGCGCCCTTGAACACGGCACGGGCGATAGAGAGGCGTTGTTTCTGCCCGCCCGAAAAGTTGGTCCCGCCCTGCGAAACTTCGGCGTGCACCCCCTCTTCGAGGTCATATACAAAGTCCGCACGGGCGAGACCGAGGGCGCGCTCGAGGCGGGGATCGTCGTCGGCGATGTCCTCTTCGCACCCATAGGTCACGTTGGATTTGATATCCCCCTTGAAGAGAACTGCCTTTTGGGGTGCGATCGAGATCTTTTTTTGCAGCGTCTCCTTTGTGTACTCCTTCACGTTCACGCCGTCTATGAGCACTTCCCCCTCCGTCGCGTCATAGAAGCGCGGGATGAGGTTTACAAGCGTCGTCTTGCCCGAGCCCGTGGCGCCGACGATGGCGAACGTCTCCCCGCGCTCCACCTTGAAGGAGATATCCTCGAGGCACTTTTCGCCGCCGTCTGCATAGTCGAAGGCGACCCCTCTGAGCTCAACGGTGCCTACCATGTCCGAGGTCGGGTCTTCGGAAGGATATTGAATGGCGGGAACGGTATCCAAAACCTCGTTGATCCTCTTCGCAGATACGATCGTGCGGGGAAGGAAGATGAAGATCATGATGAGCGTCATGAACGCGCCCACGACCTGCAGGGCATATTGCATGAAGGCGGCCATATCTCCGATGAGCTGCGCCCGCTGAAGGACGGCAAAGATGCCCGATACTTCGTTTATGAGCACCGCCGCGATCCAATAGATGGCGAGCGAGAGCCCGCTCATGCACAGCGTCATGACGGGCATCAGAAGCCCCATCGTCCGCGCCGTGAAGAGGTTGTTCTTCGTGACGGCAGTGTTGACTTTTTCGAACTTCTCCTCGCGGAACGTCTCCGCATTGTAGGCACGGATGACCCGCACGCCCCCGATGTTTTCGCGGGTGATATCGTTCAAATCGTCGGTGAGCTTTTGGATCTTCCTGAACTTGGGGTAGCACAGCCCCACGATGAGGGCGAGCATGACGACGATTGCGACGACGGTGATGATGACCGCCGCCGTCCACTGAATATTGGATGAAGAGATCTTGCAGATCGCCCAAATCGCCATGACGGGTGCACGGACCGCCACTTGCAGGCCCATTGCGACGACCATCTGCATCTGCACGACGTCGTTCGTCGTACGGGTGATGAGGCTGGGCGTGGTGAAGCGGCCCATCTCGATGCTGCCGAAGGAGGTGATCTTATCGAATAGTTTTTCCCGAAGCGTCTTTGCGAAATCGGCGGCGATGTGCGAGACGAACCACCCGCAGACAATGGCGGCAACGAGGCTTCCCGCGGCACAGGCGATCATGAGCCCGCCGTTTTCCCACACTTCGTCCATCGTGATACTGCCCGCGGAAATGCCCGAAGAGAGCTTCTCCGTGAACTCGGGCATGGTGATCTCGAGCCACACCTGAAAGACGACGAGCCCAACGCCGATCGCGATGAACACCCAGTCTTTCCTTTTCAAATATTTTAAGATTTTAAGCATGCTCCCCCCGTGCGGTGTCAAGATAATTATTTTATGCCTTGGAAGGAAGTTTGTCAACAATATGAACGGGGGTGGTGAAAAACACGGCGAAAAACCTCCCGGTGCACGCCTTTTTCCCCTTTACAACAGGGGCGCGCTGTGCTATAATTTCGGGCGGAGAAAGAGATATGATCGAAGAAAACGTCAAAAATCTTTTGAAAGAACTCGAGGGCGGGAACGCCTTCGGGGAAAAAGTCACCCTCGTCGCGGCGACCAAGACGCGGACGGCAGAAGAGATCCAACGGGCGATCGATGCGGGCATTTCCGACGTCGGCGAGAACAAGGTGCAGGAATTCCGCGAAAAGCACGGGAAATTTTCGGGTGCGCGGGAGCACTTCATCGGGCATCTGCAGCTCAATAAAGTGAAATATCTCGTGGGGAAGGTCGCCCTCATCCAGTCGGTGGACAGGATGGAGCTCGCCGGGGAGATATCGCGGCGGGCGGTTTCGCTCAATATCTCGCAGGATATCCTGATCGAGATAAACATCGGCTGCGAGGAGTCGAAGAGCGGATTCTTGTATGAAGAGGGCTTGGAGGCCTTCTTCAAAATCAAAAAAATGGCGGGCATCGTGCCCGTCGGGTTTATGGCGATGCTGCCCCTTGCGGAGGACGAAAAGCTCCTTCACGGCCTTGCCGAAAAGATGCGCATTTTATTTGAGACCGCGCGAAAAGAGGATACCCATGTCCGCCATCTCTCCATGGGCATGAGCGGCGATTGGCGGCTCTGTCTCGGACATGGTGCCACGATGATCCGTCTTGGCACGGCCATTTTCGGAAAAAGATAATTCGCAAATTTTGTTTTGCTTTTTTGATTTATTCTGTCATTCCGAGGCCGCACCGCGGCTGAGAGAATCCCCTTATACGAAATCCATACTCCCCAAAACAAAACTTTGCGAGGGGTTGAATTTTCTATCTCTAAACTTTTTCGCCCGCGGTGCTTCCTTGTCCTCAAAGAGAGTAAGCGTGCGGTGGCTTAGCAAATTGGGTCGCCCACGGCGGAAGTCAATTCCGCCTAAGGCAAGTGATGGAAATGGCTCCCCCACCCGTCACGGCTTTGCCGTGCCACCCTCCCCCTCGCAAGCGAAGGGTAGGGCTTACCCCTTTTTAAGGGGGAAGCTGTCACCGTAGGTGACTGATGGGGGTTGACTTCCGTTGGCCTTCCTTATCGTCCTCACCCCTCTCGCTTCGTTCACCGCCCTTCCCCAAGTGGGAAGGCTTTTTGCTTCATATAAGTTTAATATCGTTCCAAAAATTCCGCAGGCGTTACGATCTCGGGATGTGTCAAGTCCGTGTCTTTGAAATCTTCATCGCCCGACATGATAAGATCGACATTTTCGATGACTGCAGTGTAGAGAATGGGATAATCCTTCGGATCACGGATATAAAATTCCCCTTGTTTGATCCTTTCGGGCGTGTAGACAAGATCGAAAGAAAGTTTTTCGAGAAACACCTCGATCGCACCGAGTTTATCGGGACATTTCCGCGCGACGACGTCTTTGAGCTCGGAGATCACATATGAGGGAATGACAAGCTCATGCGCAAACAGACAATGTTCGAGTGCTTTTGCCGCCCTACCGTTCGGGAAGAGAATTGCGGAAAACAGCACATTCGTATCTACCATGACGCGCATAGTGCCCCTCACTTTTTGAGAAATGCCACAACTTCGGATTCATCTTTGAGGCCGAGGCGCTCCGCTTCGCCCGCAAACGCACCCTGCACCTCTTTTAGGGCGAGCATGGAGGAATTGGCGATCACCACCCGCCCGTCGCTTCCGAGGACGAACGCGACTTTGCTTCCCTCGGTGAGATTCAGATACTTGCGAAGTTCCAAAGGGATCGTTACCTGTCCCTTGGAAGATACTTTCGTGATTTCTACCATAATACACCTCTTCATAGTAAAGAATTTCTTACTTTCTTTACTTATATTATATCCGATTTTCGGGAATTGTCAATACTCTATCAAAAAAACCGCGGGATGCCGCGGTTTCTTTCTTCTGATGATATTACATTTCTTCGATGTAGGCGATGCAATCGAGGGCGGAGAGCGCCTTCACGATCTCCTCATGCGTCTTTTTGCGCAGGTCCTTATCCACGATCGTCATCGAGACGGTATAGACGCCGAGCCCGGAATTGGCATAGGCGGGATTGATCTCGATATCGTCGATCTTGAGGCCGAACTCACGGATGGTCGCCGTAAATTCCTGCAGAAGGTTGCGCCCTTTGAGCTCGAGATGCACTTCGAAGTGGTTGGAATGCGCCTTGTTGGATTTCTCGAGATGGGTGAAGAGGGTGAGCGAGAGCATGAGCACGCCATAGGCGAGAAGGGCCACCGTATACAGCCCAAGCCCTAAAACGACGCCGATCATTGCCGTCGCCCAGAGCCCCACCGAGGTCGTGAGCCCCTTGAGCTGGTTCTTCGAACTGAACAGAATGGTGTTCGCGCCGAGGATGGCGACGCCGATGATGGTCGCGGCAGAGAGGAAGGGAAAGCTCACGCCGAGGTCCAAAATGAGATACAGATCGGCGATAGCGACCGCAGTGGAAGCAAGCCCGACGACGATGAACGTTCTGAGGCCCGCGGC
Organism: uncultured Clostridia bacterium; assembly: GCA_947589585.1. Taxonomy (GTDB): domain Bacteria; phylum Bacillota; class Clostridia; order Christensenellales; family Borkfalkiaceae; genus Gallimonas. The sequence goes on along the minus strand of CANQCA010000024.1, from coordinate 1,790 downwards.
GTGGCGGTTGCGGGCGCGTTCGCACCCCAAAATGGTGGTAAATACGAGGATAAGGGCGATCTTTAATATGATCGACCAGATGCCGATCCCCTGCGACCATTCCCCCATCAGATCTGCGAGCCAATCGATTTTTATGATATCTTCCATGCGTTATCTCCTGTTTTTGAATTTACGCCGCATATAGTCGGACGTCTTCTCCCCCTCCGTCTCGTCGGCCGCGTCCATAAAGGCTGCCTCCTCGGGGGACCGCGCATAGCGCTTCTTTTCCAATTCCTTTTCTATTTCGAGAAGCCTTGCCTCGAGCGTTGCGACCTCGGTCGAGACCCCCTCCGTCGAGACGGGCGGAACAGTCTCGGGCGGGGCACCTTGTTCTCCTTGGACAGTGGCCTCCTCCGCCTTGGGGCCGTAGGAGCCCGAAAGGTGCAGGGAAAGCTTTGCGAGCGCAGGGCCGATGAGCTCGTATAAGATGCTCGAGGAGAGGATGATGGTCTGGAGCGTACTGCCCATATCCCCGCCCAGGATGCGGGCAGCCATGGCGGCAAGGCCGATCGCCACCCCCGCCTGCGGGACGAGCGCAAGACCTAAGTTGTTTCGCACCTTCTTCGGTTCTTTGCACACGAGGCAGCCGAGGAAGGCGCCCATGTATTTCCCCCCGATACGCACGGCAAAGTAGAGTACGCCCACGACGATGAGGGGCACGACCCCTATCATGGTATGCACGTCGAAGAGGGTGTCGAGACGGAAATCCAGCCCCGACTTCACAAAGAACAAGAGCAGGATGGGCGGCGAGAAGTAGTTGAGCTGTTTGAAGAGTTTCTCGTCATCGGATGCGTTGATATACACCGTCCCCATGGCCATGCAGCCGAGCAGGGGCGAGACTTCGACGGCCGCACCCACGCCGCAGATCACAAAGAGGAAGGCGATCGCCACGATGAGGCGGTTATCCGTCGAATGGCGGCGCATCAAAAACTTGAGGGCGAACCCGAGGAGCACCCCGATGCCGATCAGGGCAAGGTTCCATGCGATGGGCAGGATGATCGTTTCGACCGAAACGACGCTCCCGAGCGTTCCCAAAGAGACGGAGATCGCCAGCGAGAATGCGACGAGGCTGACGACGTCGTCGAGGGCGACGACGGTGAGCAGAGTATCCACAAAATGCCCGTGCGCCTTGGTCTGGCGGATGGTCATGAGCGTGGAAGCGGGCGCCGTCGCCGAGGCAAGTGCGGCGAGGATGATGCAAAACGCAAACTCCAGCCGCAGGATAAAATAGGTTAGAATGAATACGAGTACGGTGGCGAGAAGGGCTTCGAACAGGGTGATGATGACCACCTTCCCCCCGTTCTTCTTCAAAACGGACAGACGGAAATATTCCCCCACGCTGAATGCGATGAAGGCCAGTGCGATATCCGAGATGAACCCCATGCCCGAGGAGACCTCTTTGGGAATAAAGTCCAGACAGTAAGGCCCGATGACGATGCCCGCTAAAATGTATCCCGTGACGTTGGGAAGGCGTAGAAGCTTTGTGATGCGCGTGAAGAGGAAGCCCACGATGAGCATGAGGGCGACGGAGATGATGACCGCCGCGACGCTCGAGGGGCCGCCCAGTTGCGCATAGAGACCGCTCAGCACGATTGACTCCGCAAATATAATTTTCCCCGCCCCACGGAAGAAAACAGCGGGAAGCGGGCAGCATTGCCCCGCCTCCCCTCCTTCCGAAAGGGTGCTATTATTCTACTCTACAAGTTTCAATTTGTCAATAGCGCTTTGCGGTTTTTTTGGGAAAATTCCAA